>NZ_JAWRZD010000002.1:0-290960 GCF_056523125.1 Achromobacter sp. ISS7
ACATCTTCAGCTCAGTCAGCATGCCCGTGAGTTCGTCAGGCGCAATAGCCCGATTTGCGGCCACAACAGGGTCAACCGCTGCCACCCCGAAGCTGAAGCCCCCCTGCCCCGAACTGGGCGGCACAGTGGCCGTAGGGGGCGCGCTCGGCGCTACTGCTGAGGGTCGGGGTGACGACACCTGCGGCGGGATAGTTTTGGACGAAAACGAGAACGCCCCTCGGGGCTGGGCTGGCGATGAGGCCGAAGCGGCGCGCGCGATGGGAGCGTTCTGCGGAATGACCGAAGGCGCGGCCGGAGCCGGTTGAGTGGCTGCAGCGGGGCGCGGTGCCGCACGAGGTAGCGAGAACGCCGGCCTCGCCACCGCCTGGATCGGTCGACCTGCAGCAGGGGGCGCAGGTGGGGGCGTCGTCGTGGCTGCCGGAATCGAAGCAGGAGGTGCGGTAGATGGATCGGCCTTGGCCTCCGCTGGTGCCGCTACTTTCTTCGCTGCGGCGGCAAAGGAAAAGGTGAACTTCGAGGCCGGCTGCGGCGCAGGACTCGATCCAGTCGTAGGCGAAGAAACGGGATTGGCGGCGGTTTGACCGCCATTGCTAGTCGTGGACATCGAGCAACCTGTAAGCCATTATTTATGATTGATTTTATCAGCATACATTTGATTATTAAACGACGAAGCTAGGAGTGAATTGTCCGGAATTGAGCACTCATGTCTTTCGCAAGTGCGTAGAAGGTTTGAAGAACAGAGCGCATTTCCTTGTTGCCGACGAGCAAGGATTTGGCGATCTGCGCCTGGTACTTGCTCTGCGGCCACGCCTCCTCGCACGATGACACCAACATTCTGAACTGTGTCTTCTCCGCGGGGGTCCACGCCTTGTGGTCGATAGACGCCAGGGTCATCTCCTTCACCGCGCCCAACGTCATAGGGATCGCATCTGCCCCAGCCTCTTCCTGGCCCACGCCCACGGACTCAGTGTGCGCCCCCTCCCCGTCCAGATCGAAGAACGGATTGTCCGGATCGCCGCGGGGATCCCGGGCAGCAAGAATCCAAGGATCTTCCTCTTCGATTGAAAATCCAGGGGGCGTCACGCCGTATGAACGTCGATCCAGGGCCTGTTTGGGAAGGTTATACACGTCGGAATAGGAAGCTGTGCTTTCCTTCGCCTCCCCCCCTGTGGGTATACCTACACTAGAGGCGAACGAGTCTTGAGACATTGGAACGGATAGACGATAGGAATTGGTAGTGCCATAACCTGGGGGCGCAGCCATGGGACGAAGGGAAAGAGCTTCGGCGAAGGGGCGGCAATCCAGAACCGTGGACAGAACCTCGCTCCGTCGACGCTCCGCCTCCTTCTTCAGCTGCAGAGCAACTCGCTGCCTATACGCCTTGATCCAGCGGAAGGCAGTGGAAAGGGGTACACCCACCTGGTTGGCGATCGCCCTGATCGGCTGGGTACTATCAAATTTATACGCATCGACAACCGCAAGTTCAAGCCCTGCTCGATCGGCCTCAGCACGATGGTTTGTGGTACCGACAGCCCTGTAGACAGTTGACCTGCTGACGGAGAACTCGGCAGCTAGCGCTCTCACCGATCTTGCAGCCGCCGCACATTCGCGTAGACGCTGATTGCGCGCTCCACGCGCTGCTCGAGGTCCGGTGAGACTACGACGCCGGCGCTTTTCATCGGCGCCAATCAGAATGCTGAGTGAAGCTTGCTCGTGGGATGCGATTCCTAGCTTCGTTATCAACGTGGCCACGGAAGGCGTATAGACACGTGCCCGTTGATACCCCTGGCCATATCCAGTCCTAACCGTGGGGGCGCTCGAGTTGCGATCGACGTAGGCGCAGGCGGTAAACGGTCCTACCTTGCGAATGATGGCTGAAGCTGTGAACTCGCCCTGTTCTGCCGCTTGCTGGGCCATTCTCGCGTGTAGCGTCGTCAGCATGCCGGCCTGCCATAGGTCCAAACCGCCTTGAGCTAGACCAGCAAATTGCGCTGAAAGCACGGGAAGCTGGTCGACTGTGTAGAGGCCGGCGTTGAAGCGACTGACGAGCAGCCAAAAAATGAATTCGTCCCTTGTCCCCTCTGCCAGCCCCCCTCTTGAAAGGATCAAACTGGCGATATCGGCGAAGATTCGATAGTGACGCTGACGCAGCGCCGAAAGGTTCGCGTATAAGGGCTGGTCGGATGCAATCATGGCCCTTAAGCCAGACAGAGCTTCTTCCGTGGCTAACGGTGCGGTTGATTTGGGGGCGGCAGATCTCTTGGCCCGTGTTGGGATCCTTGGCGTGTGACTGGGCCCTGGCCCGACGCCCTTGCTTTTGGGGGCGCGGGTAACAAAGGCAGGAAGCCCCTCGACAGCCTTCTCTAGCGCCTCAACCGAATGTCGAAGCCCGTCGTCGCTGACGATCTGCACGGGCGCCCCCGCCTTGACGTTATGAGTACCTACAAGGCGCAGCACGCGTGTGATATCGCTCACCTTCGCATCGGCGCCAAACTCCTGCAGGAGGCCCATAAGCTTGTTCTGGGTGCTCTTCCATCGAGCGACGTTTGAAGCGTCCTTGACGTCCAGGCGTTCGGACAGGGCCCAATCTGCATAGAGTCCGCGCCCACTCGATATCAGAACCGGCAACGGGATGCCGGCAGCGGCACACTTTCTCAGGACCGCTTCCGCTACCTCGCTGATCGGCTTGTCGGACCAGGCCGCGCTCGCGTACACATCGAGGTCAACGAAGACCGTGCCAATGGAGTTCAGATACGTATTGGTGGTGCGAAAGCGGTTCGTGTCCTTCGCCTTGCCCCAAAAAAAGTCAGCCTGCGTGAGGTAGACGGAATCTTCCCCCTCGAGCTGATCCACCCACCCGAGCAACTTCTGCACGCAGATCTTGCGCGATTGCGTAGCCTTGACCTCGGTCTTGTGGGGAGAATCGCTCAGACGGCGAAGGCCGACATAACGCTGCTCTTCCAGTCCATTCCCATGAAGAAACCGCACGTGGTCTGAGGGCTTCGGGTTCGCTGGAAAATGCCGCTTCGATGAATGGGGGGCGGCAACGCAGGCCGGAGGCATCACGCCCCCGGTGGAGGAGATCACTGGAGCCACGCGCTTTACTGCACGCGGATAGAGGGGGCGCCCTCGCCGGACTGGTCTCGGAGCGCCCAGCGCAACGCTGTGGTGCTTTGATCGCAGTGAAGCTCAATCTCTACGCTCATCGCTTTGATTGTGGCAAAGTGGGGCGGGTCGTCTGACTCGCTCGCTTCGCTCGAGCTCAGCACGAAAGATGCATACCCGGACGTAATTCTCGAGATTCTGTCGAGTTCGGCCCGGTCGCTGTCATCCAGCGCACTCCAGTTCAGCTGAGAACCCAGCGCCGACAAGTCCCGCAACCGCAGCCATAGCCGCTCAAGCAGGGTGCTGAGGTCCTCAGGGCGTGAGGCAAACATGGAGGGGCGCTGGGCGAGCATGTGGTTGTAGCTCCGTTCCGTTAGATGCCTTCGCGCATCCGGGCACGCTCTGCGCCCATCTGCTTTTGCGTCGCATCAATTTGGTCCATCAGCGACAGTCCCTTGTTGGACTGGCTTTGCCATGCCCGGGATACCTTCGCAAACGGACGGTCTTCCTGCAGCAGGCCCTGCACTTTCTGTGCGATCTCCAACGCCACAAGGCCGGCACGGGCCGGTGGGAATGCGATGCCGATCGTGGTGGTCAGCGCTTTTGACATGACAGGATGCTCCCGCATGGCAGCAAGTGCAGATCCAGGCGCAGCCAACGCATCTCGCAGACTTTTCTCACTGATGGCGCTCGGCGCCAACTTCGACAACATACCCATGATTGAAGCCTTTAATGTTGGTTTTGCACGTTCGATTTGGAGATTAGTATAGCAAGGCCAAACGTTGTAAGTTGTAACAGGCAGGACTAGAACATGGGGCGGAGGTTCGAAAACGCACTAGCTGCCACCAACGCGCCGGGGCGTCTGAAAGGGGCTTCCTTGTTCTCAGCCACCTCTGTCGCGGAGAACGAACGGGTCCGGCGCCGGCGGTAGCTGTCAATGTTGTCGAACCAGTTATCCATCTCGTGGTTCGGCCGCAAATAGTGCTGTGCTCGAGTCGCCAGGACGTAGTACAGATTGATCTCCGACAGCGGGAAGGTCGCGCCCCGCCCCGACAACCAGCTCTCAGCTTGCTTGAACACATCCCGGAAATCGTCAGCAATGTGAACCTGAGGCCATTCGAGCCCTTTTGACCTGTGCCCGGTGGTCAGCACCGTCGTGGCCTCGGCCTCACGACCTTTTGGCACAGCGTTCTGGCACAGCTGCTCTACGATGTGCGGAATCTGCGATTGGTAGGTTTCCACGAGATTGGCGATGATCTTCGTCTCGGAATCGAAGTCGACAGCGTTCTTGAACTCTTCCCACGAAGGGTAGTTGCGCTTGAAGTACGAGTCCTGGATATCTGCCAGGCGGCCACACCGAAGGGCCCAAGCATCGTTGAGCCTCGAAACCCGATACCCTTCGATGCCACCCACCCAATGCACACCTTTCCCGTTCACCGCGACGGCGCGCTGCAGCGTGTCAGCGTTGGTTCGGGACAAATACGTAACGGGGGCGTTGGGGTCAAAGGGTCGGTCTTCCCCCATACCCTGGATGGACAGCACCTCCCCCTTGAGTTCGCTCAAGATAAAGTTCGCGATGTCTGCCGTCTTCGGGCCAAATCGCCAGGATTGCGTGAGAGGCAACACTTTCGCACTATCAGGCAGGTTCTCCATGGCGTTCACCGCGCCACGGAACTCATAGATAGACTGGTGCCGGTCGCCCAGCATCACCACCTGGCTACCCGTTTTGTACTGATTCTCCAGCAGGCGCAGCATGATGGGATTCGCATCCTGCGCCTCATCGAAGATCACGATGTCGTAGCCGAGATTCCCGCCCCTCATCACGAACATCTTGAGGTATGCGTCATGGGGAATGGTCACGGAGTTCACTTCGGAGCGCATACCCCGGACAACGTCGCCTGTATTCATGGCAAGCCATAGCAATTGGGCGTGTTGGGCGCACTGCTCAAGCGTGGCGTCGGTCGCACTCAAACTGCGGCGAGCATCCCGCCCATGAAGGACGGGGTCCACTCGCTCATCAGTCGACATGAAAAACTCTTTCAGGATACTCGCGGTGACCGCGGCCGTCCTGTAGTCGTTGCGCCCGCCCACAAGCGGCAGCTCATGACGCAGCGCGATCGCCCCCCACCGCTCGGACACTCGCGCCATTTGTCGGGGAGACAGACACTCCCTCGCGAGAGCGTGGGTGCTGGAAGCCGTTACCTTTTGGCTCACGCTCGGGTACTTAAGCTTCGCCTCGGCGGCGTTCGCCGTATTGAAGCAGAGGACCAGAATTCGCTTGTCACGGTTGTGGGCTGCAATGCCGATACCGGTGGTCGATTTACCGGACCCAGCGAAGGCCTGGCCAACAACAATGGGCGCCTTGCAGTGGATGATCTCGAGCTGCTCTTCCGAATACTTCGCCGGCGGGACATAGATCTTGGGGGCGGGAGAATCAAGTTGCTCAACGCCGCGGTCAATGACTGTTCCGAAACCCATGGTCTGCACCTCGCCTTAACGATTAGATTTGGTTGCATGAAATCTACTTCAAAGATTGCTGGATAGTCCAGGCAAGGTAAGCCAGTTTTATCCGGTTCTGCCCCCATTCGATGTCGAACCCTTGGCGAATGAGAACCCTCCCCGCTGAGCCTGCGCAGGCGCCGCCCTCTCAGGTCTCGGCGCAGTGACCGGTCGGTCGGGCATGGACGAACGGTGACCATGCTGACGCTTCCCATAGTAGGTCTGCGTCACTTTGGGGGCGCACCCCATTTGGGCGGCCACCACATCCACCGGCACGCCTCGCCGCTTCCTGTTGGCGGAATACTGCCCACGCATCATGTACAGGGTGAATGGGGGGCGCGAATCTCCAAACAGGTCCCGACAGATGTTCCAGAGGTAGACCCGGTTGTTGTCGTAGTAGCTCGAGAACGGTTGTTGAGACAGAAGGTGGCGCCGCACAGCGTTGAGGTGTTGGTCCACCCAAATTCTGTCCTCGGCATCGATCTCCACCACGCGCTCTTTCTGCTCAGGCGGAGGCAGACCCGCCAACGAAGGCAGAGCATTCACATCGGTCTTTCGCTTCGCCGTCCTGACCAGCAAGAGCCCCTTGCTTTGATCCATCCATTTCGCGCTCTCCCATTCCGATGGGCGCAAGCCACTCGCGAGGCCCGCCTGGAGCCACACCATGAGCTCGGAGGCCCTTCTACCATTGCGACGATCAGCCCCTCGAGCGCTACGACGGTTTAGCTCGGCGATCAGCGCTTCGAACTGCCGACGCTTAAAGGTCCGCGGCCGGCTTGAGCGCGAGCTGTACAGGGTCGACGTCTTTCCAGGCTTCGGCCCTTTGAAGCCTGATTTCGGCACGCCGACTTGGAGCACCAGCCGAGCGTGATGAGTTTCGGCCGATTCAGGCAGGGAGTTGATCCAGTACAGCAGCCCGCTGCGGTAATTGATGAAAGTTTTGGGCCTGATGTTCGGGGCGCGGGCGATCAGGTGATCAACGAGATCTATGGGCTGCACATCCCTCGTATGTGCATCGGGCGACACCGCGAGGAATTTCTTGCGCAGGGTTTTGACGTACGAGAGGTACAAATCTCGTGTTTTGTCTTTGATCTGGCGCGGGTGCTGGAGCGGCGGTGAAAGGGTGGCAGAAGCCGTATAGCTTTCATCCTCATCCCATTCCTCATCACGTTCAGGGAGGTCCAAATTTTCAGGTGGGTTGTGCATTTGATTATGCTGATTTACTACAATTAAGGTTCGCCACTTTGCTTGAGGCCCCTACCCCTGTTGTGGTAGCACCAGTGTAATGTAGCCATAAAAATACTATCCAACAAATGTAATTCAATCGCTTTTTCTTCACTTTGAACCGGCGGCGATATCGAATGGCAGATTTATCACCCGCCTACGCTGCCCGGTATGTGTGATTTCTTTGCGCTTTACAAAGGAATTCAAATCCCAGTCAATTCTGTGAAATCCTCTGTATAGGCTTCGATGATTGGGATGCTCAGTCCGATCCTGCGTGACGAGCCGCAGGCCTTCATTCGCTGAAACCGGGGCCCTCCAACGAGGTGCGCTGCTGCGCCCCCAGGGGTAAAGGCTCTCTAGGAAATGACGGAGAATCAACATACATCAACTTGTGGCTGAGAATCGGGATGGATATCAAGCATCAAGCCGGCAATCGAATTCAATATGAATCAATTCGCGGGCTGCCACCATGTCGGTCTAAATTGCTCGATTGCAGACTTAATCTGGAATCAAATGTAATGTTGCTGGAGTAAATCTAGATTACATCTACTGAGGGTCAAAAGCGTTGAATCCAAGCTAGCGTGGTTGATTACACTTTTCAAACTAGCCAAATTGGTTTTGAATCATTATCTTCGAATATCGCTACGTCACACAGACAAGCAAGCTTATGCAATTTGCGGCATTTTCATGCGCGTTCTCTCCTGAGCGGATTTCGCGGCGTATTGAATGAAATGCAATTTGGCGCAATCCAAGCTAAACGCAAAATGCGTCTTGGTGAAGGGCTGCGCGCACATCGAAAGTGCTTTTTGATCAATTTCAGCAGCGATCAAGACTGGGTATGGACGAAAAAAAGGCCGGACAATGCCGGCCATGCGATAACAGCGAGAATGGTGTGAGGACTACACGCCGATCTGATTCTGATCTTCTTTGTCCTTGGGCTTCGCACGCTGCATGGCAAGTTCGCTGACGATGTGGTCCTCAGCCAGGTTGTGGCTACGGGCATCTGCAGCGATTTGACGGCACAGATCAATAAGCCGATCAGCATGCTGAGATAGCATGACGGCCGCTGCGGTCGGAGAGGAATGGCTCAACACAGCTTGCTTGGCTTGCTTGTGTGCCCCCACAAGAGTGGCCTGCTCTCTCTTATGCCGAATAGAGCCTTGGTCTTCATCTCGTAGCTGAAGGTCAATTCCATCGAGGCCGCTGAGCTTGAGCACGTCGAGCAACCATACCGTTTCGGCCTGCCATTCGGACGTCTTATCCTTGGCCATTTGCTCATCGAGGAGCGCCAAGCCAGCGTCCAGATCTTGGGCCGTCCGTTCGGCAGTGGCCAGGGAGGATCTGCGTAGCCGCTGAGCAATGACAACTGCAGAAGGATTTCCGTCTTTCGTACTCGGCTGGTTCATGGATTTATGCGGCCAGAATGTTGGTCTTTCAATTGTATTTCCTATGATGCAGCCTCTCAAAAACGAAACAGCTCCATTTCTATCGTTCTGGGGTCAGGAGCCCAACCCCCATTGAAGTTGCAATGTGCCGTTTGCTAAGATGGTTTCACCATAACGAAAACGTCGCTCAGGAGCGCACAGATGTCCCCCTTTAAAGATTCGAGCCAGATGGTCGGTTCCGTTGGTCGCCGGATGGTCGGAGCGAGCATGGGCGCTGCGATTCTGCTGCCGGTGTTCCGTGCATGCTCGCAAGCGGGCTGGTCGGCTGCGTTCAAGGGTGTAGACGCCCTGTTTCGCGACAGCCGTAACCCCTACCTGGCAGGCGTTGTAGGCTGGGGCGGCCTGGCCGTCTTTGGCTTCGTGACCGCCGTGATGGGATCGGGCAAGCCGGCTCTGAGCTTGGCTGTGTTCTTCTTGGCCGTGCTGATGGCTAGCACTTTGTACGTTCTGCGTGAGCGGATATCTCGTCTGAAGGCCGTTGACGCGCAGCTCGGCCTGGGCTTCTCCGGAGGCGCTGTTTTGGCAGCACTGGCATCGATAGCGCTGTTCTTCGGCACCCTTTCCTACGCTGGCGTCAACGCCCTGACCGCTAATCAGCCCGAACTCAAAGCTGCCTTTGCCGATGTGTACCCGGCGATCGTCGGCGGCTTTTGGATACTTGCAGTGCTGAGCTTCTCGGTGAAGCATTTGCTAAACGTTGAGGCCTTCCACGCTGAAGCCCAGGCGGCTCTTTCGTCGGAGGGTTCGGCCTCCATGACCAAGGATGAGGTTGCCAAGGTGGTCGCAACCAAGGCCCGGATATCCATATCGTCGCTGTTCAAGGCCATAGCTTTCTCCCTCGTTATCACCGGAATTTACGCATGGATTTCAGGCATCGCCTACATCTTCTGATTTCAAATCATCACCCCAAAGAATAAGCCCCGGCCAATTGACCGGGGCTTTTCTTTTGCGCAGCTGCTGAGCTCAGGCCATGGGCCCGCGGGCCACCAGCGCTTGCCCCGTCCAGCGGGACGCATTCTCCGCCTTCCCTTCCGTCTTCGAATCCATCTGCTGGGCCAGTCGAGCCTCCATGCCGTGGCCGAACCAAGCGATTACACGATCAGGGATTTCGTAGATCAAATTGAACACGGTCTGGATCAGCGTCACCAACACGATCATCACCACGAAGAGCGTGCCGACCATGATGAACGGTCCAGTAAAGGTGTCACCCTGTACGTTTGCCAATGCCGGCCCAAACTGCTGGGCAAAGAACGTACCCATCAACGTCAGGATCGCAGAGGCGAAAAAGAAGCCCATCACCATGAGGCCTGGACGCAGAAGCATGTTCAGGATGTAGACGTAGCCGCGCTCGGTTTTCTGCCCCATCCCTTCACCGTCATCGTTCAAGTGAGAGAACGCCCACACTTGGGCTGCAATTAGCCCCTCGATGAGGGAAGCAAAGTAGCTAACGAGGGCTGTGTACCAGGTGATGAAGGGAATAAACGGAACATAGACGGCAAACACGAGGCCAAGCACCAGGGCGCCAATCAAGACCGTGCTGGCGATCTTTCCCGCCATGCTATCCGGCTTGATCTCCCCAAGTTTCGCAAGAAACCCTGCGGCCTTGCCCACGCCGGGGACCTTGGAGGCGATGTTTGCCGCGCCACTGAGTGCCCCGCCGATAACAGGAATGTCGCTCAGCTTAGGCATGGCCATCACGGCGCCTACACCGGTCAGAAGCCAATCACCGATGTTCTTTGCGGCAATCACAGGATTCACCATCTTGGTGCCGCCGGTGTTGTCCAGCAAAGCGTCTACAAGAGCTTTTGTCGCGCTTTGTCCCGGCGAGCAGTTGCCAATCGCGTTCTTATCCATCAAACCGAACAGGCACGTGTCGGGGGTTTTGTTTCGCTCCACATACAGCGCAGTCAACGGAATCTTGATGGTGTCAGGCACTGACGTGCGCGACAGATCCATCGGGGCGATCTCGAGACGACTCGCCAGAACTGCCGATTGCACCGCAGCGTTGCTCTCCCCGAAGGTCGAGTACCACGAACCGAGGGCCATCCAGCCCCCATCGGTCATGTTCTTCTTGGCTTTGGTACTGATGGCGGAAATTGCCTTCTTCGCCTCAGCCCCTGACTGGTTCTCAATACTCTGCTTCTCTGCGGCCTGGACCGAAGAAACGATGGAAGCCAATTGTTGGATCGGATAGGCCTGCAGGTTACCCGCGTTCACCGCCGTGAACCAGGACGCAGCAATGGGTGCAACCTGGGTTTGAAGCGAATGCAAAGCGCCGCGGCGAGCGTCGAGCACCCGGGTCGCCAGCTGTGCAATGTCGTCGTAGTTCACAGCAGAATTGCGAAAGCCAGCATTCCAAATGCCGGACTTACGGACGTTATCGGTCTCATCGATGATACGAATGCGGCCACAATCCACACCGGCACCACTGATCGCCACACCAGAATTGTTCATGGTCACGCGCGAAAGCAGCGGAGACAGCCCTTTCATGATGATGTTGGCGTACTCGTTCGACGCCAGCTGACACACGTTCATGGCGAAGAGCGCGTTCGCCGTCTCCATATCGACGGAGCCTGGGCTGGAAGTGGTCGCGATGCCGGGGGGCGGAATCACCACATCAAACTTGTCGGCAGACTGGACTGCTGCCGTCGCCAGCATGTTGGCCAACCCGATGCCAATGATGCCGACTGAGAGCATGATCGATTGGGCTAGAGAAAAGCCGGCAAATGCCGGAATCATGCCGAATACGCCCGTTCCAAGTCGAATCGGAATCCAAAACCCGTTTAGTCGCCGCCCAAGAACCTCCCCCTCATGGGCAGACACAGCGACGGCCATCACCGTCTTGTAGCCGATGAACGAGATACCCACCACAAACAGCACGGAATTGAACACAAAGAAGAGCTTGCCAAGCATGCTGCTCGCCATGCCGACCGTGGTCATTGGCGATTTGCCGAACTCGCCCAGCATCGCGTAGATGATGTCGCGAGATTTGTCCGCGTCGGCACCGCCCACGCTTCCAGCGTTCTTTTGAATGTCTTCCAGCGTGGGCATATCCGCCATCGTCTGCGCGACGGAAGGACTTGCCATCATCAGGAACACCATCAGGAAGAGCAGAGGGATCACCGGCGCCGACGCGGCAAGGATTTGGCGCCAACGCCCTGGGCTAAGGATGTAGTTCACGGTGGGTCACCATTATTTGGTTTGGTTCGAGCTCTGGGAGGTGCTGCTTCCCGTATCCTTGGCTTGGGTCGCTGTTTGCACGAGATCGCGCGACGCATCTTCCAATCGGACGCGATAGGTCTCCTCGTTGCTGTTGTTGAGCATCTTTCCGAGCAGGACATTGGTCTGCAGCTGCGCCGTGACGAGATCGCGCTGCAGGCGCAGGTTGTATGCAGAGATCATCAGTTGCTCTGCTGCTTTGGTGTTCGCATCTGCAGCCGCCATTCGCTTCAGCCAGTCCACATTTCCGATGCGGCGTTCGACCTCGATATCGTTCAACATCGCCGGTGACACGCCGTTTTCGTAAGACTGCTTCGGGAGATCCTTGAAGTAGCGCTTGAGGAACTCCCCGTCCTCCTTCGCGATCTGCTCCAGCGCAGGCTTCGTTGCTGGGTCTACCGTCGTGAGACGGTCATACTCCTGACTCGGGTACGCTGCCATGGACTTCGCCGTCTCATACTCCATGCGAAGGCCCAAATAGGGCGTGCCATTGACAGACTTGCTGATGTCTCCCGGCGGCCAAGGCGCCACCGAAGCGCTGTTGTTCATCGTGAGAAAGGCTGCTCGGGCGTCACGCTCGGGCCCCTGCACGGGCACGGAGATATTTTTGAGCGTCGCTCCCTCGGCCTGAGGCCCGTCGAACAAAGTCGCAGCCTTGATATCTGCGTCGGGAAAACGATTCTTCGCTGAAGGCGTCACCGAAACCTTCTCGCACATTTGCGCGCGGATCGAACCGATGACGACGAAGGTCCGGCACGCGCCCACGGCAAGATCCGCATGCTGCTTGTTTGCATCCTTGTCAGGCAGCTGCGGCGTCCTCGTCTGGTTCGCCACATTCATGGCTTCTTTCAGTCGCTCATCGACGTTGGACGGCTCATAATTGCTGCCGGGACCGCTCGGCCGAACGGAGCCGCCGGAGCCACCTCCGCGCGGGCCTTGCGATGCCCCTGCGTTTCCGCACGAAGTCGGAGCGACTTCCCGCTCGGCCTCGTTCTTCGCTCGATCCTTCTCGAGTTCCGCCTGGTTCTGTCCGGCAATTCCCGTGTTTTTCGACACTGCACTGGAAATGCCGGCAGTGGATTGGCCGATCGCCTGCACGATGTCTGAGCGTGCCCGGTCCACCGCTGCTGACACAGCGTCTTGCATCTGACTGATGCGATTCCGGGTCATCTGCCCTTCCATCTGCGCAGTCTGAGAGCAGATGGCTGTGATATCGCATTTGACGTAGGCTTCCGCCGCGCCTGGTGAGAGCATGAACACGCCCCCGACGAGGAGTGACGCTCCAATTGCGTTCAGGGTAATGCCACTAAGTTTCGCGTTGATCATGTTTCGCTCTCTATCAGTTGCCCAGCAGCTTGCCCAGGTCATCCCATGTGGAGCCGCTACCGCCGGCACCGGCTGCGTTCGAGATTCCGGGCGTAGCGATCGCGGGGGTGGATCCCCCTGCGGATTGAAGAACGTCGCTTGCGGCACCACCGCCAGCCTTATTGATCGCCTCGTTGACCTTCCCGATCGCGGTTTGAGACTGCTTCTTGATCTGAGCGCATGCAGCGCTGCTCATCTGCTTGCCGATCACGTCGACAATCTTTCCCAGGGCGCCAGATGCTCCAACTGCGTTTCCGATTTGCGTGCTCACGTCGATCATGCAGTCGGCCATTGCATCTCGCGCCTCACCCATAGTCGTGTGCGCTTCGTCGATCGCGCCCTGCTCGCGCTCAATCCGATCGGAGCGAGCCGTTTCAATTTCCTCGCACACGTCGGCGACCTGCGCGTGAACAAGCGAGGCAGAACACGCCATCCAAACGCTCATGGTCAGACGTGCAAAACTCCTTTTAATAGGATTTGCTTTACTTTGCTTATTTTGGCCGCTGGCCGAAACTGAAAGTTGAGCCACTTTTTTTCTCCAAATTTGGGGCACAAGTTACCGACTCGCGGCCATGCTCCGAAGTATCGGGTTGTTGGGTTGCAGACGATACCGAAGGTCGGGCCTTTGGTAAGTAATGAACGTACGACGTGGCCGCCATGGCGTTAACAGCATTTCTCTCGACCAGGATGTAGCCGTTCCGGGCGCGCTCTTGGACCGTTCGCATGATCTGGTCATACAGGGCGTTGACCCCCTGCAGCGCTGCCTCGGAGAACAGATCGTCCTTGAACGCACTGCGGAGAGCGCGGTCCGTCAGGAATTGATACTCTGCCCGCACCAGTGTGATAGCTCGATCAATGGAATTTTGCGTCCAAGTGGTGGAGATATCCAGGTCATCCATGACCAATTCGTTTTCTTTCGCAATCTCCAGCGCGATCCGGGCTAACGCACCGGCTACCGAATGAGGATCACGCCCATAGGAAAAGGGTGCTGGCTCTTCCTTCTCCCGCTCGCTGTCATAGTCACTCAAGTCGAAACCTTGGACCTCTCGCAACGCAGCCCACGTAGCCCGCACAGCAGCCTCAGTTATCCGAGACTGGCTAATTTCCTGAGTGGAGGCCTTCGTGTACTCACCGGCCAGGTGGAAGAGGTCCGCTACGTCCTGGTTGAGATAGGGAGCAGCTCCACCAAACGCCCGCTTAGCGATTTCCTTTAACGGCCCGGTGTCGATCATCCCGGTCTTCTGCCATTGCTCCGAAACGAAGTCGGCGGCCTGCTGCAATAGCTTGGCTCTAAGGTAGACGGGAACATTGCGGCCGCCGTCAACGATGCTTTCGGCAACGTCGTTGGCAAGATCGTGCGAGGCTCGAACCAGGTGGTTCAAGATCTGCGTCCGAATGTGCGCTGGCACTTCTGCGCCGCTGCCAGGCTCTTTGGCAAGCGCTGCGAACAATCGCATTAGGGCCTTGGAACCAGCAGCAGTCACTTTCAGAGTCTTCTGATTCGCCAGGTTCTGAAAGACGCTTTCTTTCGGTGCCTGCAAACGGTCAGGAGAAAGCGGCTCTTGGATACCTTCTGTCAGCGCTATCGGCCGCGTGGCATCAGAAGCTGTTCGCATGCCACGATACGACACGTCGGTCTTGGACGCCGGGTTGGTCAACGCAACGTCGCCCACGTTTTCAGGCGCAGAATCCTTTCCATCAGCACCTTCCTGAGCCGTTTCAGGCACCTCAGAGGGCGCAGGAGTGGGAGCAGCGCGCGCTGTACTCATGAGACCCGTGCGCGAGGCCTGAAGGAGCGCAAATCGCGATTGTCTGAGCTGGGGGGCTGTTTTTTGCGAGTTGCTGTCCGTCACGAAATCAGTTCCTGTTAAGTGGACTGAGACGCGAACGAATTCGGTGAAGCGTGCGTCCCAGCGGGTGCCGATGTTGGCGAAGTAGCTCGAGGAGTCACGAACTCCTTCATCTGGAAGTTCAAGTCAAACCCCTCGGGCACGGGAATTTGAGGAATGGTTTCGCCATCCCACTCGATCCTGTCCCACTGAGCAATAAAGGGAACAAGGTCAATCCGAGCATTCTCGGTCAGTCCTAGCACGCGGCGCGCAGCAAGGATAAAGACCAACAATCGCAATGTTGATGAGACGTCGCTGCCGACCGGCGGCGGGTACGCGGCGAGCGGGAAAAAGCCGTTGGAGCTTTCACTAAAAGTGACCTCCAGACTATCGAACGGAGCGGCCGGCGTGCCAGGTCTTTGCTCGATGCTTTGCCAGAGGCGCATCGCCTCGAGCGCAATTACCGGCATGACGGCTTCAGGCTGAAAGAGTTGCTCCGACCGTAGCCGGGTATCACCAAGAAAAAACTGAATGCCACAGCAATTCGCGTACTGCGCCAACACGCGATGAATAGACAGTGAGTCCGCCCCCCTCGTGAGCGAACCAAGGTCCAGACCAAGGTCTACAGCCATGGGAACGGGGGGCAGCATCTCGCCTGCACATATGCTGCAGGTATTGCTGTCCGGCACGTCCTCTTCAGTGTGCCCGCACAGAGCACACTGGAAGCGGGAATAGGAATCGACGTACCCTGGAAGAACCATGACCCGTTGCCTTAGGCTGTTTGGCGTTGACGTACCGGCGCCGCAGATTCGTCATCCGAATCTTCGTACGCGTCGTCGAGCCCTTCCCCATGAGGCGAGAAAACCGTTCGATAGCTTCGCAAGACATAGCGAGCTTCCGCCGGATCATTGAGGATCCAGCGCGCCAGCTCATCGGACCGCTCCCCCACCCGGGGAACGGCAACCTGGCCAAGCGATTGAATCCGCATTTCTTCTTCGAGCAGATCCGCGCAGTCTTGAAATGACAGCGGAGTTTCGAACGTGCCGAGCAGCCATCCAGACGTTTCATCGTGGATAACCCTCGAATGCGCTTTTGATCGATCGCTGGACGCCGGGTCTCGAAGCACGGCTTGCGCCTTGGTGAGATCTTCAGCGCAGGTCAGAAGCAGGTCAATCACCAGCCTGATATACGCATCATTCGTAAAACCGGCAGGCGGGGCATCAGTTGCTACTGGTGCAGCACTCGCGGACTCGACGTACTGAGTTGCATGCGCGCGGGCGACGATCGCATCATTGATCTGCGGCGCCGCGGCAAAATCCAGTGCCAACTGACGCATGGCGCCGGCAAGGGGCGGCGGCTCAACCGGCTGCAAGCTGCCAACTGCTCGCGAGAACAGGGACGGCCTCTTCGCGATGGTGGGTACGGGTTGGATAGTCATAGAGATTCCGTAGCGGATCAGGGACTGGACAGGACTCAGGCTGCGGCGAGCGGAGACGCTGCCCGCATGAACCGGCGAAGAAGCTCTCGGCGCTGAGAATGGACGTTCTGCTGAGAGATACCCAGCTCATCCGCGATTTGCGCTGCGGACTTCGTGGTCGTGAAGGACGCGACGAAAAGGTGCCGATCGCCCGAGCTCCAGCCAGCGACGGACCTCAAAGCGAGATCGAACCGGCTTCGGAATTCGGGGCGCTCGGGGAGCGCCGGATGGCTGATGTCGACAGAAGTCATGCAACACCTTAATTAACATCGTTTTTGGTAGTATAGCCTTGTCATTGAAAAGCGTGGTCAGTGCATTGGCAACAACGCTACGTCTTTGAAAACAAAGCGAATTTGATCTAGCAGTACAAATATAGAATTTTTGCTACTTTGGGCTTGAGGTGATCTGCGTTCTGGCGCGGGCCACAACATCCTTCACGTAGACGATCTGCGAGTTGAGCACCGCAGAGTCATCAGCTTCACCGCGCTCGATGGCGCCGAGTAACGTCTCCCATTTGGCCGTCGTGGCCACGTCTGTAAGCCAGGCCGGCAACCGGCCGATCATCTGTCGGCCAATGTCAGACGATACGAGCTCGTGACGCTTACCCACCTTGCGCGACCCGAGCAACTTACGCTTGAGCAGGTTCTTGAGCGTCGGCTCTCTCGTACGCGCTGTTCCGATACCTTCGGTTTGCTTCAGCATTGCCTGCTCTTCCTTGGAACGGGCAAACTTCCCTGCATTCTCCATATCGCGGATCAGCGCATCCTCCGTATATCGGTCCGGAGGTGACGTCTTTCCTTGAGTAATCTCCGCGCCCGAGGGCTTTAGAGCCTGGCCATTCTGATATGCCGAGAGCGCAGCGACGGTTGCCTTGGATTCGGCGCTTTTAGTATCTTTTGCCGGGCTGCGTTCGACTGCCTTCCAGCCCCGAGCCACTTCTTCCGAGGCCGTCGCTCTAAACTCGTCGGTGCCAAATACCACCGTCAAGCCCGCCTTCTTCGTTACTGCGGGAGGGTAGAACTGGGCGATGTAGCGGCGACAAATTGTTTGGTACACCGCTAGCTCTGCAACCTCCGCATTGGCCAACGAGGGGACCTTCCCGGTAGGCACGATTGCGAAGTGTTCATCGATTTTCGAATCATTGAACGCCCGAGATTTGAGAGCCGCGTTTGAACTTGCGACCTCTTCTTTGAACATCTCACCGAGTGCGGACAGCACGCCGGCGCCGGCGGAGAACATCGCCTCTGGCAGATACCGGCAGTCTGTACCAACGTAGGTGATTGCTTTGTGCTTTTCGTAAAGCGTCTGAGCCGCCTTCGTAACCTCAGCCACGGTCAGGCCGTGTTGCTTTGCGGCTTCAGATTGAAGCGACCCCATCGAGAAAGGCAGCGGCGGTGCTTCGCTTGCATTCTCGACTTTGGCCTCGCTTACGGTACCCTGTAATCCGGCCTGGATCTTTTGCAGAATGCTTTGGGCAAGGGTTGCATCGACGATTCTTCCGTTCGGGTCTATGCCAGCAGTACCCTCACCGTCAAGCCGCTTCTGCCAAGCTAGACGCGTGCCATCAGCCAAGATAAGCGTAGGGACGTAGTAAACCTGAGATCGGAAGTTTTCGATCTCGAGGTCACGCTTGACGACAAGGGCCAGCACAGGCGTTTGCACACGGCCAACTGACATTTCTCGGATGCCAGTTACCACCTGATAGGCCATAGAGGCGTTCATGCCAAGCAGCCAGTCCATCTTCTGGCGCGTTGCCGCCGCCAGGCCTCGAAGCTTCCACTTACCCGCGCCATTGGGATCGCAATCCCTTACCGTTTGATCCAATGCCTCTGCGGTCATGGAGACGATACTGATTCGGCCGATGTCTGCACCGTATGGATCTCTTCCAACGTAGTGCAGCAACTCGTCAAAGATCAGCTGACCTTCGCGATCAATATCGCAAGCGTTCACGATTTTGTCGGAACGCTCGATAAGCTTCTGCAAAAGTTGAAAGCGACGGGACGGTACGGGCTTATTGCCCTTCATCTCCACCTTCCCGTCGCGACCCGTTTCAGGCGACGGTTCGAACTTGAAAACGTCCGGGATGAGCGGGAGAGCATCCATCAGACTCTGGTTCTGCTCACGTGTCAGATAGAACCTGGGTGGAAGCATTTGCAGCATATGCCCGAACACACTGCAAATGACATCGCCGCTACTGAGCGCAAGGTATCCGTCCTTGCCCGCGGAGCTCTTGTTCGAGACAGAGGCACCTTTCACGCGGCACAATGCGGCGGCCATCTCTAGGCCAACGCTGGGCTTTTCAGGAATCCAAAGTGTTTTGGGTTTCGGCAGCATACATACCTTCAATCGTCGACTCTTTATTCTCAGTGTTGGGGGTCTGAGATCAAAGTGAATACCGAACCAATCGGCCCGGAATTCCCGCCCCCCCTACGCCGCAGGAGTCGAGGAGGAAGACTGCACGCGTGCGTTCAAGCTAGCCTCGTGGACCACTTCGTCCTGCGCGATACGCTGCGAATTCTGGGCATCCGCCAGATTGGCTGGTTGTTGCTCGATACGGCACTGGTCCGGCGCGCCTTCTGGCACCCCAAAGGAAGTCCCGACCATTTCCTTCATACGTTCCCGGCGGTCGCGTTGTTCTTGCGCCCTACGTTGGTCTTCGAGTGCAGGTGCGGCCAATCTCGCGTAGTGCCGCTCCTCTGCGATCCGTGCCAACGAGTAGCTGAAGCCGCGCTCCGGAATGTGCATTTGCAGCCCTTGAGTCTTGATGAGGATGTCCATGAAGCGCTCTCGCCCGGCGGGCGTAGGCGGCAACTTGATAGACAGCTGCGTTTCTTCGGTCGCAGACCGGGCCGCCCGTGTCGAGTACACGACAGGGTACGGCTCGCCAGGATTCGCAGTTTCCCACTCACGCTGATCGCTGTTTACCGCATTTCGAAGGGTGCGCTGAATCTTCTCCTTTTCCGCCTTGTCGATCTTCCATCCAATCGCGCCATTGGCGACATCGATCAGCATCTGATCAGGAAGGTTTGTGTCACGCGACATTGATGCGAGGGCACCCTTAAACGACGTGTACACAACCGCGACCCTATCCGCGTTGTAGTTCACGCCAGCCTGCGCTGCGGCCTCGGTATCGAACAAAAGACTCATGAAGTCCTTGATGCTCGCGCGAGTGAAAAGCCTCAGTGGGAAGCTGCTCGCAGCGTACCCGTGCAGGCCATCGATCTCTACGGCTCGATGACCCTGACCAGCCTCGTCCGTATAGATGATCGAAGTTCCCTTCTTGGTCGCACGGGCCCACTCTCCTGCCTGGAACATGTTTCCGACCAGAAGAGTCTTTCGGCGCGTTATCGGCCCCACCTGGAAGCGACCAAACTGCCTCGCAGCGTTAGCAATTTCCGAACCGTTGCCCATGTAAAGGTTGGAGTTCGCGCTGATCAACGGAAATGTTGGTGCAGAGCCGGCGAGCTTGAACAGAAGTGCCCCAGACAACACCGTTTCAGCCTCATCGCCCGGTGTCGAAAAGTGGAATTTCCATCTCGACAGAACAGCCTCTTGACCCTGGGGGGGAATCTTCACGTCCGAAACTACGAGACGTCGATCGTTAAAGAAGTGCCCGAAACGCTGGTTTGAATCGCGGGTATGAATCCAAACCTGCGTTCCAGGTGTGAGCTGCGGCAAGATCTCGCTTATGAACGCTTGTCGGAAATGAGCTTCCTTCACGGCGTTGTGCTCACCAGCTTCAAGAGCTTTCTCCAGCGTCTCGAAGCCGGTTTGAGGCAATGCGATAACTTTTTTCGCTTCCATCACATTGGCGGCATGTTTGGTCACCGACGAGAAATCCACCAGTTCGACCTCGGGGTTCAGAGACCCCCACACCTTGTTGAAGCGCTTGCGTTGCCAACTATCTTCAGTGATGCCCTCTACAGTGGGCAACTCTACGAGTGAGGAGCCGGGGCCTTCTTGATGCAGGAGGACTCCCTTCTCGAGGTTGAGGAAATATTGCTTGGCCTGGCCACGCTCGTTCAAGAACCAAAGCTTGGCCGAAGCTCCGCTTCGAGAGACCAACGCCATAAGTCTTTGCATGGTCTGTGTGCCTGGGATGCGAGACTCCACCGCTACCCAATGATTCTGTAAGGCAGCGAACCCTTGACCCATGCGATCAGCGCCACGCGAGGGCGCAGCGCCGGCGCCAAACGGGTCGGCGGCGAGATCATCTGCATCGTCGGTGTCTTGAGGCTCCTGCAAGGCTTCCTCAGGCAGGCTCATAGCCATTGACGACAGGATGCGCTCCACCCACATATCATGGCGTTCCTGAGGCGTAGCAGCATTCTCAGCTGCCAATGTGAGATCAGGTACGCGGTCACCGAACTGCAGCTCGGATACGCCTAGGATATGCTGAGGCTTGACTCGCGGATCCGCGGCAAGTCGTTGAGAAGACTCAACGATTCGTGCCTCAACATCCTGCCATTGCATAGGCTGATAGTGCTGAGTGAACTCGACCTCCCGACGAAACACCGGACTGTCGAATGCGCTCAAGGCTGAAATATTCTCCCGCGGACCCCATGCCACACTCTCACGCATGGTCCTGGCATTCCAGTTCTTCGTGGGGATAGTGTCCGAGTCCAGCGAAAGCTGATTCTCAAGCAAGGCGTCTTCGTAAGCGACGACCAGGTCGGCGTACACCTTGTCTTGGTCCTTCGGCGCCAGCAAGGCCAGCCGTTGCGTGATCATCTGCGCCAGACCATGAGCGGCATGCAGGCGAGACATTTGGATGTCGAGACGACCCGCGATGCCTGGGTTCTCGAGCAGATACTCTTGACATACACGATCGCCGGTGCGATTAAGAAGGTCGGGCACGTCTTCCATCACTGCAGCGTTGTCGCGTGAGGAACGAATGTTTGCCGAAAGGCCCGTCAACTTTTTGTTTTGCATCATCAGAGGACGCATTTCGCCCGGCAAGCCGGTAGTCATCATTGCGATCCTCGGCGGAATCACCTGGTCGAAGCGATTCACTCGGCCAAACAGCTGGATGCGGTTATTCGGGTTCTCATCACTCTGCATCTCGAAGAGCTCACGCTGACGCGAGTCCGGAAAGCGCGGTGATGAGTGAATCGACATCCCGGTTGCCGCGGATTTGTTCAATAGCAATGCGTCAACCGCGGCGGAATTGAAGTCCTTCACGAGCTTTGTTACGTCCGACTTCTTCCGCGCGCGCTTCCTTAGCTTAGCGAAAACCGCCTTCGTACCATCCCACGAATCATCTGTGGCCGGCTCCAAGGCGTAATGTCGGCCGGAGATTTCCCCTACCGACATGCCCGCGCGTTCCATTTTGATGCGCATGGTGTCTACCGGGATGATCGGCAACATTGGCAGCGCATCGATTCGTGCGGCAATCGTCTCGATGCCCTTCTTGTATGAGTCGACCACGTCCTGGTCCAACCCAGCCATGTCGAGAATTCGCGTCTGGACTGAAACGGTCGACTGGGAATCCTCATCTTCTCCATATCGAGCCTCGTCAGCTGCATCAGTCACGCGGATGCCGCCCAGCTTGGTAAGAAGGCCACGCATCATGTCTTGCAGAGTGGGCACGCGAATCTGTTGAACAACTTCTGCCGGCGCCATGCCGGCATCTAGCATGTCGGCAATCTCGCGAGTTACGACGTCCGCATCGGAGAGAGCGTTGGCGTCACCCCGCGCTCGAAGTGCTTCGATGTCGACCTTGATTCGCTCGATTTCCTCATTCACGAGCTGACGTACAAATGCTTCCCCGGTTTCTTCGAACACAACGACCGGCCTGCGTCCGGCTCGCATGGACGCGATGGCGCAGTCAGCGGTGTAGTCAGCCGCGAGCGCCGCGAGGGTTCTCCGCATGACCTGGTAGATCGCGCCGCCAGTTCCAAAGCTCGACGTGAAGAGCTTGCCGGCCTTGTTACTGATAGGTGCCTGCGATTGCTGCGCCGGAGCGGTGTTCGCTGGAACCTCGTCCAGCAGCCGCCGCCACGTCGCTAGTTCCCCTAGCAGGCGCTGATACTGTGCGAGAACTCCGTCCACCTCAATGCGGTCACCCGCTGCGAAAGCCTCGGCGATCTGCTGATAACCAATATCTCCTTCAAACGGGCCCGGATTGTTCGCCTGAAGTGCGGCGATCGCTTCCTCCCTCGCCGCAACATTTCGCGTCAACTCGGCTCGGCGAGCCTCGTTGGACGCGATTCTCGCGGTGTTGTTCGCGTCGGACGCGGTGATGGTGTCCCTGGCTTCCCGCGCCGACAACAGTGCGTTGCGTGTCTCCGCGTTCATTCGCTGCAGCATGTGGTTGATCTCGCCAGAGACCATAGCCATCATGCCGAGCAACTCTGAGACTTGTGCCGCAACCTGCTGATTGCGTTCCGTGTAGACGTTGTCGATGGCAACGGTGAAGTCGATCTTCGAAAGATCGTGCTCGCGCCGAATGAAGGCGCCATCCATTGCGAGCATGGATGAGAATACCTCCGAGAACACCTCACCGTCGGCGCGCATTGCGGTGGCAACTTGCGAAATGTTCACCGATTCAGGAAGTGCGCGGCTGTAGATGTGGAGATTCTTGGACGAGGCTGCCCACGTGGCCGATGAATAGAGAACACCCCAGGCACTGTCGACCATGCTCTGGATCTGTTTCGCGATGTTAGAGTCGGACCCCGCCGCGATATGCGCCTCATCGCAGATGACCAAAGCGTCGGAACATTGCTGTGCCAGCCAGGCAGCTTTCTGCGAGCCCTCACCGTGTATCTGTGAGTAGGTGGTGAAAATGATGTTGCTGTTGTCTTCGATGTCGCCGGCGATGATGCGAGCCATTTGCGCAGCAGTAGGAGGCGTGGCCAGCTCTTCAGCATCGCCCATGATGTTCAGAATTCGACCATCGACGTTCGTGATCAGGGGCCGGAAGCGTTCCCATTCTCCGATATCGATCAGGTCGCGCCCAAGATCTGAGAATAGGTTTGATCGATCGGTGACGAAGATCACCTTCTTTCCAAGTTTGTTTGCCCAGCTGCACACTGATGCGATGGCACGGCCCTTTCCAATGCCAGTCTCGTCGCCCAGGATGAAGCCTCGACCGCCCTGCAGCCGGTTGATGATCAGACCAATCGCGTCGACCTGCTCGGGTGAGAACCTGTCTTTCAGCGTTTCCGCACCGATTCCAAGTTCTGCAGCAACGAAGTCGTCAATGCCTCCGTTGGCCTCCTCAAGCCGAGCAAGAGCAAAAGCTGCGGCAGACTGCAGGTTCTTCGGCACCATCGTGCTGCCCTGGCCGGTCTTGGAAAACGCCAGGTAGGGCCGTTGGAAGCGATTCTCTGCTCGGCTCGAGTCTTGAGCAATCGCCTCGCGCGCCTCTGCCTCTTTACCGATGCGCAGCAACCCTTCGTCGACGAGAGTCTTCAGATCGTTCCAGCTGGAGATGGAGACGGCCTTCGGCGAGCTTCCTTCACTGGGCCGGCCTACGTGTTGAAGCACAAACATGTGAATCGGTTTGGCCGTACCTGCTAGCCACCCCGGAATCACGATCACCTGCGCCGGCGTCGCGTGAGCTTCTAGGCGCGGCAGGATGTCCAAGGATCCCGCGGTGACGACGCTAGTTCCGCCTTCACTGATGTTTGCGAAATGTCCAGCGATTTCAGCGTCTGTGGGGCTGCCCGACACGCGCCAGTAGCTCGCGTCGACAGGGGCATCAAGCGCCGCAGCCGGAGCGATAACCGACGGACGATGATGCGATTCGGTTCCCCAATCGCGGGTATCCCGGTCCTCGACAAACACAGCGGTAGATTCCGGCAGAAGCCCAAACCCGAACCCAGGGATCTTTCCGGACACGAGTACGCTGCTTGAGGAAGTCAGGAAGCGCTGCACCTGAACCGCGACCGGCGCAGGAAGATACGGTGTGCTCAAGCTGTCATCGATCAGCGCAGCTCGGCCAGGCATCATCTCCTGGTAGTAAGCAGCGTCGGCCCAAGCTTTCCCTGCAGTGTCGTTATTCTCCACCAAGGATTCCAGAATCGCGCTATCGATCGCTTGTGCAATCAGGGCGCGATCACTCTGTTCCAGGGTGACGACCTCCTTTTGGAGCACAGCGCCGGCGAATCGCAAAAGCACGTCGAGACTCTGCGCCTCTCCCTTTTCGCACGCGCGCAGCACCCCTTTCGCGCACTCCCTCACCTCCGATGCGGTGGCTCCGCGGAGGAACAGCGGCGACGGTGCAATCCGTTCTTCATGAATCAGCTTATCTTCCGCTTCGCTCTTGTCCAGGATGAATCGTCCGGCCGCCCCCTTGTATACCTGTTGGCCTGAGAGGTTGTATCCCAGATAGGTGGCACGATTCAGCACCTCTACGATCGACTCAAGATCCGAAGGAGTTTCCTCGGCCTGGCTGGTAGGTTGGTTGCGGAGTTCATCCTTGCGCCGCTTTTCCTGGGCAAGCTTGTTGAAGTCGATGAAGAACTCGTCCATAGCCATGGGGCGGACGACTGCATCAGGAAACACCGAATGGAAATGTGCGGCGAGCACACGATCAGTCAGCGCAACCGCCTTCGTCAGATCCACTCCGTTCTTCGCGATGATGAACCCAAGGTCATTCACGATCCGATAGAAGGCAGTGCTCCTCGGACGGACACCCTTGATTACCAGCACCATCCATTCATTCTGGAAAAGCCCACCCATGAGCTTTGCACCATTCGAATCCTTCAGATCAATCCAGTTCCTGAGTTGGGGCTGTTGCGCAGGTTTCATCTCTGTTGCCTAGTACGGTTGTTTACTTCAATCGGAATTTCATCTCTGCCCTGTCGCCAAGAGAGACATGAAATTCCTAGAAAAAAGGGCGGACGGGAATGTCCCCGCCCGCCCTTTGACTTGCATGCCGGCGATTAGCCGGCTGAGGCCTTAGGCGCTCGCGCGCTGACGCTGAGCGGCGGCCACGGCGTCCTCAGCGACGCCGTTCAGATCAGCGGCAGGCGCATCGGTGTTCCCGGCCGCCGCTTGAGCTTCCTGCTCTGCCGACGTTGCACCTTCCTTCTTGTAGGCTTCGAGCAGCGCGCCGATCTTGCCTTCGACCCACGAGATGGCCTCGGAGTAGTCATAGGCCTGGTGGCCGTTGACCATCAGGGGTTGGCCGTCGGCCTTCTTCATCGGCACGCCCCGCGGCGGCAGGCTTTCGCTGCGGACGAAGTTCTTGGCATCGCCGAAGATCGGGTTGCCGCCTTCGTCGTAGTCCGACGGCAGACGAATGATCGATGCCGGGAACGGCTTGTCCTTGTTGTTCGGATTCGGCTTGCGATAGAAGCCGATCTCGACAGGCGCATCGGCCGGCAGTTCGCCACGCTGGACTGCTTCCAGATGCGAGGCCAGGGAATTGATCAGCTGGAGACTGTTTCCGTCGACCTTCTCGGCCTTTCGGTCGAAAACGTCGAAGGCCAGCACCGCCAGAGGCTCATCGGGACCGCTGTCCAGCGTGAGGTAGGCGCGGAACATGTTGGTCTCGCCGTTCTTGTCTTCCTTGTCCTGATAGCTGGGCACCTGGCCGATGCTGAAGCGGGTAATCACCCCGCCGACCTTGGCTTGCGCGCGCTGGCCGATCGGCACCAGGTAGCTTTCCTCCTTCTTTTCCTTGTCGTAGAAGCGGATGTTCGGGAGCGGCAGCTCGAGGTTCTTCGAACCCCAGACGACTTGGCCGATGATCGAGGGGCGCGATGCGCCGGTGGAGGTGGAAAAGCCCATGGATTTCTCCTAGTTGAGATAACGCCCCAGATGGGGTGTGGTGATGGCTGACCAATTTTGGTCAAAGCCCCAAATTGGGGCGCTAAACTACACTTCGATAGTGCAACTACGTTTATTGGCGCGGCCGCTCATGCGGGGTAGCTTCTGCTTCGCTCGCCTCGGCCGCCGGACTGCTATCGGCAGCGGCCAGTTCATCGGTAAAGATTTCGGGCACCTTGACAGGCGGAAAGCTTGCGGAGAACCAGTCTTCGGCTCGGCCTTTCATTTCTTTTGCGACGGTAAGTCGCGGCTTTTCCGCAATGAACTTTTCGGGGTCCAACCCGGCGGCGAGAAGTGCGTCGAATGCGCGTGAAGGGTCGACTTTCTGAGTCTTACGGAATGGCTTCACGTCGACGCCTGATGCCTTGAGGTGCGCGACCATTGCATCCGTGTCGTACTTCTGGCTTGTTTCCTTAACCAGAAGGCTTTCATAGACTTCAACTGGCAGCGCAGCTCGCACGGCCTCGTCATCCAGAGCGGCAGGCGCTGTGAGCTTCAAGGCATCCTTGAACTCGATCGCTTGCCCATCGACGCGGAACGAATCCAGGCGCAAGCCCTTGATGAGCTTGTCGCGCAGGTCGTCCGACGATTTTTCGCAGAGGGTCTTGATGGCATTCAACTGCGCGATGCGAGTCGCAACTTCTGCATAGTCATCTCGCACCTGGGTGTCCAACTCCAGACGGCCCCGGACAACGTACTCGGGAATCTCGCCGCGCATCACGAAATCCCAGTAGTGATCTCCCGCTTCCTTGATCAGGTCGCACAGATCCGGATTGATCTGCACGAAGTCGTTCTTCAAGGACCATGTAGCCCAGTTGAACTGCGAGAGCATCGCTCCCACGATCTCGATCCCTTGCTCTTGGCATAGGATCGCGCCTTGGTGCAACTGGCAGGAGTACTGGAACGCGATATGAGCCGCTGCGTCGACCTCGGTGGGCGCTTTGTAATCGACGAGCAACCGGCCCTTCAGACTGATCGGGCCGTCGACTTGATCGAAAGTGGTCGGGCGTTCGAGCTTGACCATCTCGTCCGGCGAGTAGCGCATCCAGATCGCGCTTCCCTGGGCCTTGGAGAGACGGTTATACGACTCGACGTCGCGAGCAGTGTTGAACTCCTCGTAGAACCGCTTCGCGTGGATCGGTTCCATCTCGTGGCCGCGGCGCAGCACACCTTGCGCCGGCGCCGGAGTGCTGCGCAGGAGCTTCGCTTCGGCCCAGTCATGTGCAGAGAACTCATGATCGGCACGGTGACCCAGGTAATTGCGAACGAGACCACCGATCTCGCTACCACCAACTCCACCTGCGCGGATCATGTGCCACATCGCGTCATGAGGCATGACGTTGGCCATGTAGTCGATCCACTGGTTTGCGTCGGATGCGGCGATGGCATCGCGCTGAGGAAGCGCGTCGAGTCGCGCCCGAAGTTGAATTTTCAGGGCGTCCGTGTCGGGGACTGGGTAGATTCCCATGCCATTTCCGTAAAAGATAGGTTTTGTGCGGTCGAATTTGATAGTTAATATAGAAGCCAACAATTTCCTCGTCAAGCTGGACCAAAGGCAAAATCATGGGCTTTTCCACCACTCCTGATCATGATCCCCAAGCTGCCCGCCCGAAAGACGGTCCCCGCCCGTCTTCCCGCCCGGCGTTTCAGCGGCCGTCACAGGAGCGGAAGCCAAAATTCGAGCAGTCATTTATCGACGACGTGCTCTCTCGGACCGACATCGTCGACGTAATAGGCGAAGTCGTCGCGCTACGGCCGCGAGGCTCAAGTGGAGAAATGATCGGCAAATGTCCCTTCCACAACGATAGTCACCCCTCATTTGAGGTGAATGGCACCAAGGGGATCTACTCGTGCTGGTCATGCTCGGCAGGCATGAATGGAAAGCAAGGCGGCGACGCGATCGCGTTCATCCAGCGTTTCTATGACAAGAATTTCGTGGAGGCGGTCGAACACCTGGCGTTCAGAGCAGGCATCCCGATACCGGGAGACAAACTCGGGACGTCATACACCCCGCCTCGGCCGGCCCCACGCGCCTCGACGCCGCGGCCGCCGCCCGAGCGCGCCCCTGGTGAGCCCGATCTTGGGGCCGATCGAGGCCTCCTTCTTTCAGCCTTGGCCAAGGCCCAGCGCCTCTACGCCCAAGAACTGTCGGCCTCGCCAAATGCACTGGAGTATCTAGCGTCCCGTCGCGGAATTCGTCCGGAGGTTCTGCATAGCTATGGTGTCGGCTATGCGCCCCCGGGTTTCAACTTTCTTCGGAAGCACAATGACGACTATGCCGCGACCCGGACGTTCGTGGATGCCGGGCTAGCGAAGGATAGCGACAAAGGTTCGCGATACGACCTCTTCAGGGACCGGTTGATGTTTCCCATCCGCAACGAACAGGGACAAGTGATCGCCTTTGGTGGACGGCGACTATCGGACCAGCAGACCACGAATGCTCATGGGCAAGCAATCCGAGCGCCGAAATATCTCAACTCTCCAGAGACAGCCGTGTTTTCGAAGCGGCAAACGATCTATGGCTGGTTCGAGTCCGCGTCCGCCATCAAGGACGCTGGCTTCGTTATCACTGTGGAAGGCTATATGGACGTTCTCGGCCTGGCCAACCATCGGATCCAGAACGCAATTGCAACAATGGGCACGGCCCTTACAGAGGAGCATGTAGACAAGATTCTGGAGAGGACGCACCAGATCGTGATGTGCATGGATGGTGACAAGGCCGGGCAAGAAGGAGCCTTTCGTTCACTCTCAAGCTTGTTCCCCCGCCTGACCAAGGACGTCAAAGTTACATTTCTCATCCTGCCCGAAGAGCAAGATCCTGACGAGTATGTGAAGACCCATGGACGCGAGTCCTTTCTGGCGCAACTAAAGAACGGACTTACCTTACCTGAATTCTTCGAAAAGGCGCTGAAGACGATTTACGCCCTGGACGACAGTCGACAACGCGAACAGATGAAGTCGACAGCCCGGCTCTTGATTGCCCGCCTCCCTGCCGATAGTCCATTCCAGGAAAAACTTAGTCTCATCGTTGAGAGACTGGCCGCTGGCGAGCGGCAGCAACAATCGCGTCCGCAGGGCCGGCCGTCCTCGTCAGGGTTCCAAACCGCGACGAGCAACGCGCCCTCGGCTTCGGCGCCCACTGATCGGCTCCTGTTGGCCGTAATGCGGCTCCCCAAATATGCCGGAGCGCTTCGACCAGAACTGGTCAGAATGCAGCAATCTGTCGACCCCGACCTGTTGCCAGCCGTGGCGCAATGGCAGGTCCGCTTTGACCAAGCCCTTGCAGCAGGCGGCACGGCCCAGACCGTTCCGCTTTCTGACCAAGAGCAACGGCTACACCGCGCAATCATCGACGCAGCACCTTCCATCCTATCCCAACACCTGCAGCATCTCGCTCGCCAACGCCTAGACGACCAGCGCGCCCGCGGCCTAATCAACGAAAGCACCTACTTGGCAAGATTGGGTCGATCTCACCTTGCGAAACCGCGCTGAAGAAATAGAATTTATTGATGTCGGTTTTGCACCAATGAATTCTCGTTTATGACAGCAGTCACGGATCAAACTTTGTCTGAAGCGACAGTCCACATGGGGTCAATGATGGACGACCACATGGCGGAGACGCTTTTCATGCAAGAGCCGCCTCTCGTACGCCGCGATTTCGAGAAGGCGCTCTACAGAGCGATTGTCGAATCCTGGACGGTGCTCGAACAAGATTTGGCGGACAAGCGCTTGGGCCTGGAAGGCGTCATGAGGCGACTTGGTCAGATTGATGATTGGGCCGCCGGCCGTCTGTCTGGACATTTCGTGCTCATGCTGCTGCGCGACGCGGAAGTGAGCCATCCCAGCTGGATTCGATACATGCCGAAGCTCTTGGCGCAGAGGTACGAGGAACTGAGAGTGGCCCGCATTTGGTCTGCATTGCTCAACCCCGACGCAATGAGCCGGCTCCGTCAAGCCATTGAGGTGGAACGCAGCTTGGGCCAAGAAGGAGGATACGAGCAATGAGTTTGTTGAAAAGTTGGGGCGGCGCCTTGGCCAGGCCCTATGTGCGCATCACGAAGGACCTCGCACAGTCCTATCAGAACATCACCTCGTCACTGTCTTCGATCCGGTCCTCCATGCAGGAGAAGGAGACTGATGAAAAGGTGTTCGTCAACGCTCCGGACTCTGCAGCTGCATTCGAACTGCTGTTCAAGAAGAACAACTGGACTACCGAGGCGCTGGCTCTGCAATTGAAGGCCATGAAGCGCGCGAAGTGGATTTCGTTAGTTCTTGCGTGGATTCTCCTGAGCGGTTTGGTCGCAATCGGGATCATCGCTGATGGTCCGTACGGGATCTTGATTGGATCCGGATGCTGCCTGATGGGCGCCGTTGTCTTCGCGGTGAACGCACTGCGACTTGCGATCTACCAAACGCAAATTGAAGACCGAGCGCTGATTCGCTTCAACGAGTTCATGAGCCGACCGGATTTCTGGGCAAGGATCTTCTCCTGATGCGACGCACTTTCACTCTTCAGGCCCTGGCGCTCGGGCTGTTGCTGCTGTCGGGCCAGGGTACCGCCCTTGCGGACACTGGCAGTTCCAATGCGAGTGACAGCGTCTTGTCGCGTCCGTTGAACATTAGGTTGCCGGCGAGGATACCGGCCCAATGCGTGGATAACTCCGCGGCGCGATACCAGGTGCCGGCGATGGCGATCTTAGCGATCCTCAAGCAAGAATCCGGCGGACGTACCGGTGTCGTTGGCAACAACAAGAACGGCAGCAAAGACTACGGACCAGCCCAGTTGAACGATCGTTCATGGGGCGGCTACATGCAGCGCAAATACTCCATATCCCTCGATGCCCTGACCAACAACATGTGCCAAGCGCTGATGGCCCAGGCTTACGCGCTGCGTTACGAGTGGAATCGTTGCATCAAGCGAGGGGAATCTGACATTTGGTGCGCGATCGCCAACTATCACTCGCCGACGAAGAAATTTCAGGACATATACGTTCGCAATGTCTGGAAGCGGTACCAAACGATGGTCAGCACGGGGCGCTTTGAATGAACGATCGAAAAGACAGCGATAGCCCGATGATGTGGGTTGGGCTCGGGGCCGGCTGCTTCGTGATCCTTGGTGCATTGGTCTGGCTCGTCGCTTCCCACAGCATCGTGTATTACCTCACCCCGGTAATGAATGCACTCGCTTTCCCATGGCGCCTGCTGCCGTCAAGCTTGACCGGCTCTACGGTTCCGGACCTCGACTTCAACTATGTCCTGTTCCGCCGGCATGCAGCCCACGTTTCCTTGGGAGACTGGCTGTCGTACGTGAGCGTTGCTGTTAAGCCCTGGTCGGTGCTTTTCGCCTTTGTCGCGGCAGGACTCTTTGTCCGCCAGACGAAGAAGATCAAAAACAGCCGGATCAACGCTCGACTCACTCCGAACGAGCTGGCCAGGAACATGATGAATACGTTCACCGATATCGCCCCGGTGGTCGAAATTCAGGAAAAGCTGGTCGCCAACAAGCTGCCGCGATGGGCACGTCAAGTATTCCCCGAAGAATTCATTCGCGCTGCGAAGTACCATGGGCAACCGGTGCTGGTTCCTGATCGAGAAAGCGACGCGCTTGTGATCGACAAGGATCGTATGACGGGATTTCTGCGGCAAACGACCAAGTACAAGCACGGGAACAAGGTGCTGCTCCGCTCTCCGTTTCTTGGACGCCAAATCGTAGATGTCCGTGGAGACGGCGCGGAGTCCAAACCAGTTGTGTTCGTTGATCGATTGTCCGATGCAGGCAAAGCGATCTACGCGATTCTTGCCCCTTACGCATTTAACAATAAGCAAGGCAAGGCCCAAAGCAAGGCGGTCAGCGACGCCCTCAACATGTCTGCCTACGGCTCTCCACAGGGCATGGCCAACCTTTCGATCCCCGAGGTCGCTGAGTCGTTCGAAAAGTGGCGGGATCATCCGCTTGCTCGAAAGCTCGCCAAGATCCATCACTGGGAATACACGTTTCTCTACGCCTTGCTAGAGCACGCTCAGCGCAGCGGAAAGATTGGTACGTGGTCGTGCATCTGGCTCAAGCCGACCGACCGAATCATGTTCTACACCTTGAACACAGTCGGACGAAAGACCCCTCATAGCGAATCTGGCTTGGCGTTTAGCCAGGTGCAGTACGAACGAAAGGTTGTCCGTAAAGGACGCATTCCCATTCAGCCGGACGGACAGCCCGTCATCTTCACTGAACGTCTCATCGATGCCCTATGCCGGGAATGGACGGAATGGCTGAACGGCGACGATGACTCTGAAGAATGGTGGAAGGACGAGAAGCTGGGTGACTGGGAGCAAAACACGGCCCTCATGAGCGCTCTGTCGGACCTCAATGCCGCGAAGCCGGTGCCTGCAAACATTGAATGAACAACGAACGATGAGCGGAACAAACACTCTCAAAATTCATCACTCGACGGGCCGTTTCGTACCGGTGACGGTTAGCGACATCACTCATGTGGAAGATCAATTTGATCTCGCTCGTTCGCTCAAAATCATGATTCGACCGACTGGAGAGGTACGAGGGTTGCGGCGCCGAACCTTCTGGCTTGAGGTCGATTTCCGCGCGGATCTTGACGACCCGAAAAAGGGCCACCGCATCGGCCGAGTTCATCTCGGTCCCTTTAGCAAGCGACGAGCCGAGCGCGAGCGCGACCGCATCTTGAAGCAGGCATTTGGACCTGCCCCAAGTCCCACCCCCAGTGGGGTGTGGATCAAGCGTGTCTTGCTTGCCGTCTCATTTAGTGCATTGGGGTACTACCTTTTTGCGCCCCTGCCTATCACCGAGATGTCGAATGTAGAAGCCCGAGCATTCAGTACCCCCCGGGTAGCTGCTGCAGGCTATTTGACTGAAGTCAACCTTCGCAATCTGACAGCAGTTGCTGGCCACGCCGGAATTCCGATCCTGGCGAAGGAGGGGTATCAGGCTCGGCCTGCACCCTTCTTTGTCTTCTCGAGCTTTAACTGCGCAGAGTGCTCTCAGATGAATGATGTTCTCGCGAACATCTCTTCCGAGCACCTGCCGGTGATTCTGCCGGCAGACCTATCCGGTGACAACGTCGATGACGCCTTGCGTGTCATGAGCCATGTCTATTGCGCAGAGGTGCCAGGGGATGCGTGGCTTCAATACAGCGCCAGCGCTTCACAGCCGAACGATTATGCGCAATGCAACTGGCAAGACCGCGTGCGCCTGGCTGCCACAGCAGGCGCCCTATCAGAAGCAGTGGAACCGGGCTCCGAACTTCCGGTGATCGTTGCTCCGAATGGAGCACTTCACGCCGGCGCGATCGTCGGCCCGACCGCGCAGAGTGATTTGGAGGCGTGGCTGAAAGCAAATGCCAAACCGGCACAAACAGGAGAACTCTGATGGGTGAGGCGAAACGTAGAGGCAACTTTTCAGAACGCAAGGTGGAAAGCCTCACTCAAAACTTGGCTAGCGGAATTGGCCGGTCCAAACACAGCGTTCGGATCTGCCGATGCGAACAAGTTCAATCCCTTCAACTGTTGGTCGAGGGGATCAACAAAGGCATGTCCGGCGTAGGACTCAGGCGCGAGATGAAGCCTGAAACTCTTCTCCGCGTCGTCCAGGTGCTTAACCACGGCAGCGCCGCTGAGATCAGCCACTTGATGCGTGATGTGGCGGGTGAGTCGATCAGCTTGGCAGCAGGTTCCTCTTCTTCCGGTCCTGCAGCCCTCGAGGCACTTTCTGATGCTCAGGCTCAATGTGCGATCGCTTTGCGTTCAGAACTGCCAGCGGCAGACGCGTATACGGCCGAATGGAAACGTGCCGCAGATCTACTCGAGGCTCATCAGGCATGCCTTATGGCGTGGGTAGCGAGTGGCAAGGCGGAATCCGACAGCCCCGAAGCCGGACCCTCCGATCTCACGATGATCGGAATGGAATTTCTCGAAACGCCTGACACGCGTAGAGCCGCAATCTCGTCATTTGTCGCAGGCACGGCCGTTATGGCCAGTGCGCTCAACCTCTTCGTCGAGTAGCCATGACCGGATCGAACCAGCTTGGTCCGCAGCCAACCTTCTACTTGAGCGAGAGCTGCGGAAGCACACTGCGAGACGAGGTCACATCCCATTTGGCGCGTGTGCTTCTTTCAGCCCCGCACCTGGAAGTCTCGCACCTCTTTCGTGATGCCACCGCTCAGGTTTGGGGAATTCCGGTGCGGGATGGCGATGACCTTGAGGCAATCGGCTTCCTGGCCAGTGCAATCGCTGATGAAGTTCTTTCGCTGCGCGCTTTCAACCAAGAACGCGGTGCTGATGAGCTCGACCGCGCGATTCGACTGATTGACTCTCTTGAGTCCTCGCTCCGCATCTGGATCTCACACGGTCAACCCTGGAACGCTTTGGCGCGTGCCAAAAGCGAACTGCTACGCATTGCTCGTCTCGGCACTTCCTCAGCCGAGCTGCGACTTACTGCATGCGTGCCATTTCTTACGTCTTCTGCGCTGATGCGAGCCGAGTTGAGTGCTTCGCAACGCGATCACTCCCACTAACCGCTATCCGGGTAATTCGATGACCACCAATCAATATCACGAGGCAGTCGCGTTTGTCGTTCGAGAACGCCGCGCCGGCGCCAGCGTGTTGAAGCAGCAATTCCGACTCAGCGACAGCAAGGTGCAGCGCTATCTCAAACAGATGGAAAAGGACGGCATCTTGTCGTCTCCGGGAATCGGCGGAGCACGCGAGGTCCTCCGTCAAGAAACCAGCGCATGAACCATCTTCAGCGCCGACGCGACTAGCCCTTAGACCAGAACGAGCTCCAAGTGCCGAAACACATCGAGAGACAGCATGAAGTAAAGAACGACCAGCGGATCGCTGACGTTCGCCCCTGGGGAGAAAAGATGCAGGAAAAGCTCTCCGATCCGGGGAATTTTCTGTTCTTTGGCGGCCCCCTGGTGATCCTCGCCCTGATCATGCCGGTCGTGTTGCCCATTTCGATCCTCTTGTTCTTGGCGGGCCACTTCGCAGTGATGCGAATGAAGTTTCTGCTGCCCTATCGGTACCCGGCACACCGGGGCACCAATCCCGAGACAAAGAAGCCAGGGGATGGAATTCTGTTGATAGGTTCCGTCCGCGCTGAATCACCCTACGAGAAATTCAAGCAATGCTGGCTCAGCGACAGTGATCTGCGTAAGCATTGGCTCATCATGGGCTCAACGGGTTCCGGCAAAAGCGAGACCCTTAAAGGCATCTTCTACAACGCACTTTGCTGGGGTTCGGGGTTCTTCTGCGCAGACGGTAAGGCAGACAACAAACTGCCTACTGACGGCTATACGATGGTGAAGGCATTCGGGCGCAGTGACGACATGCTCGCGCTGAACTTCCTGCTTGGTGGCAAGACGCCTCAGCAGGTGGCGCGCTCGCGCCGGCGTCGGTCGAACGGACTTAACCCGTTCTCCACTGGAGACGCGGATACGTTGATCCAGATGGGCGCAAACCTTCTTCCCAAGGCAGAAGGCGATGGTAAGAGCTGGCAGGAAAAGGCACTTGCTGTCTGGCGTGCCGTTATCACCGCTCTTTGCTACAAGCGCGACACGCAGGGCTTTACCTTGTCGGTGGGCGTGATCATTGACTATTTGTCGCTGACCAAGATCGAGGAGCTCTACGTAGAAGGTCACAAGGAAGCAGCCGCCTCTGGAACTCAGAGTTGGTCATACGGCTACGTCGGCATCAAAAACTATTTGGACTCGGGTCTACCTGCGTACTCCGTAGAAAAGCTTCAGAAAAAGCACAACCTTGTCGATGCTGGCGTGCCGCTGCCGCCTCACTCGATGAGCGGCCAAGGGTCGAAGGGAAAAGCCGCGCCTGGTCGAGAAACCGAACAGGATCCTGCCGCCCTGGAACAGCATGGCTATCGTGTTGGCCAGTTGATGCCTGTCCTTAACCTTCTGGACAAGACGTACGGCTACATTTTCCGCGCGCCATTCTCTGAGATCGACATGATCGACGTGGCGCTGCACAACCGTATCCTCTTCCTCCTCATTCCTTCCCTCGAAAAATCGAGCCAGGAAGCGGAAAACCTTGGCAAGCTATCCATTGCTTGTCTGCGAGTGATGATGGCTCGCAACCTCGGTTCTGAACTCGAGGGATCGCGTGAAGAGCTGATCGAATCCAAAGCGACCCAAGCCCCGTATCCATATATTGTTGCACTTGACGAACTTGGTTACTATTTTGCTGATGGCATCGCCGTTATGTTTGCTCAGGCGCGAAGCCTTGGAATGTCGATGATCGCGGCTGCACAGGATCTGGAGAAACTGACAGAAGGATCGCGTGCCGCTGAAGCCGGCGCCATGATGGGCAACACGGTGAACAAGATCTTCATGAAGATCGACGACCCCGACAAAACTTGGAAGCTGGTCAGTGCCACGGTTGGTAAAGTGCAGGTTGCCTCATATGGCACATATGAGGCAGGCCGCGGTGCCGGCGGGTATAAGCGAGACACCCGGCTGTCCGTAGGCGAGCAAGAAATGGTGACCTACGGGGAAATGCAGAAGTACACGGAAGGCCAAGCGGTGATGAACGCACTTGGCGTCTCAAGCCGTATCAGCACTTTCTATATGGGCGATTGGCTCGAGCGGTTGCGCAATCAGTCGTTCCATCTAAACAGATTCCTGCAGGTCCATGAACCGAGCGAAGAAGAGGTTGAAGCCTATTCTGTTGAAGTACCCACGGCCAAGAGTACGCAGAAGCTTGAAAACGGCCAAGCCCTGATGGATGTGCTGACTGGGCGCCGTACGACCGCTCCGGCACCTCAGCAGCCCGCATTCGCGGAGCTGTCGCGCGTGGCAGCCATTCTCAATGCCGAAATGTCTGGCATCGATCCGGTGGAGCGAGGCATCGTCTTCTACATGTCGCTGCGCAATCTTATTGCATCTGGTGCGACGCAAAGCGTTAGCAAGGACGCTCATTCTGCTGCGGCTGAAATCCTTGGTTCGCCTGAAGCGCAAGGCCTGGCTCAATCGCTCGATGAGTATGGCCTTCCCGATCCCTTGTCGCTACTGAGGAAGCCTGTCTCCGAGATATTGCGCCCGGTGGATGAAATGCCCTTGCGCACTCCGGCTGTCGCACACTCAACCGGCGCCTTTTCTATGAGCCCGGAGCCCATCATCCCTGACACATCCGTTCCCGGCCTGAGCGCACCTGCAAGCAGTATCGGCGACTTTGGTTTCGGATATGGTCAGAGTCAACCTGCTGACCCGGTGCAGCAACTGATTGAAGACGGGCGCCCGGGGATGCAACCTGGCCAACCTGCAGCTTGGGTTTCCCAAGCCGTTGCAGACGCAAACCACATGATCGAGCGTCCACGGAGCGCTAATAACTCTGCGATCGGGTTGAGCGAACCGACAATGGAAGAGCTGGCTGCGTTGGAGAAGGAACTGGGCAGCCCCACCCCGAAGGCTTCGGCGCACACCATGCAAAAGGTGGTTTCCGCTCACATCACGCCGAACACCATGGGCACTGGCGCCGTCTCCGTGGCTGAGATGGAAAGCTTTTTCAACGACGTCGTTTTGGGACCTAACGACGAAACAGCGACCAAATAACATTTGTTTTGCAGGTATGATCCAAATACAACATCACTCTTAGCTTTCGCCATGTCCGCAGCGAACCTACCACCGCCCAGAAGCACTCTCGAAGATCGGGACTTCACGTCCTTCGTAGAGCTTGAAAGCCTGGGAGCCAACTTCAATCCGAAGTACAAACGCATTCTGTATGGGTACGCACGGGATGCTTTTGTGGAAGCGTGGCACCGTGGCCTGAACCACGGTTGGAGAGATCTGCACTACCAGGAAAACACGCGTGCGAATGAAAGGATGCGCGCCGCGCTCGCTTCCTTAGGGCCTGGACAGGAAACGGCGCCATCGCATCCTGTTCGCCCCGAGTTGCCGCGTGATACGACCATCGACATGGGGTGGTACGGTCAACGGTTTCCCCTCATCTACGGTACACACATGGACCTCTTCAAACAGGTCCATGCCAGGCAAAAGACACCACGATCGGCGTACCCTGAGCTGGTGAATCGGCTGTATTTCGCTGTCCTGTCAATCAGCTGGCGCGCCGGCTGGGAAGCTGGAGAGATGGAGGCCAATGTTCAGTTCGCTGAACGACAGCGTACCTTGGCCAGCACTAGCCTGCTGACCATGGACCAAGAAGCCACCGAGCTTGAGCAAAGTCACGTCTACGACTGCACGTTAGCTCTGTTTGATTTGCCCCGACCCGGGCAAGATCAGGAAAAGTCAACGCAGTCCGAGGTCAACGGAAAACCTCGGCACCGAATGCACGCAGGCTAGCCCCCTTGAATCTGCTGTAGGCGATTTGCCATACTGTCTTCAACCCCTCGAAAACTCAGATAAGGTTGAAGATGCAGATTCGTCGCCTCGTAGCTCTCTCCATTGTTTCCTTGGCCGCCGCGGCGCCTGGCTTAGCGTCGGCGCAATTCAACATCGAAAAGCTGGTGACTGATTCGGTTGGTGCGGTCATCAGTGAGGTGACGGGTACGCAGTCCAAGCAAGCGCCCGAGGCCCCCGGCAACACGGCCTCGAAGAAGCCTGCGTCATGGCCGGCCGAAGTTCGCTGGTACGACTATTCGCAATCCGCGCCTCAACCCTATGCTCCCGGGCCTGCGCGGCGCATCACACAGAAGGGCTATGCTGATAGCATCGCTTTCGACTCACTGCCGTTGCAGTACGCCTTCGTGCGCAAACGTGGCAATGGTGCTCGCAAGATCGCCGTGTTCGTGGATCCCTACTGCCCGTACACCCGCATCATGGAACGCAGCCTGAACAAGATCGACAACGTCACCATCTACACGTTCGTTGCGCCGATTTTGAACGCCACCAAGCAAAAGTCGACTGCGATGACGGCTCAGATCGCATGCCAACCGAACAACCAGGCACGCGCACAGGCCTATGACAACTGGATTCTGAACGGGGTGGCACCGACCGTCGTGGCCCCTTGCGACAGCGTCGCGCAACGCATTATCGATTCTCTGAAGGGCATCAAAAGCAAGCGCGGCTTGGTCTACGCCGAGATCTCCCCAACGCTGGTGTTCGACAACAATTTCGCCGCCACTGGCGGGCTGACCGACGAACACTTCAAGCAGATTCTCTCGTGGTGAATGGGAGGTAGGTCAGCCGCTCCAGCACTTGGAGCGGCTTTTTTTTCGCCACAGCTATGGACGGGGGCGCGAGAACGAGAACGATGAGTGTCGAGTCGACGCGCCTGCTGCGGGAGGAGATTGACGGGCTTGAGCAGGCACTACGCCGTCTTGGAGATTGTCACGACGCTCCATGTATGTGTAGCGCGCACGAACGTGCTCGAGGCAGGCGCCCAGAAGGTTCGATCCTTGCCAGGCGCCCGGGTCCCGAATTCGCGGATCGTTGATTGCCAGGCCTACGCCCCAGATCTTGTCGTACGGGCTCGCTTCAACCAAACGAGTACCGGCGGTCGCCAGCAGAAAATCTTTCATCTCCGGTTCTTTGAACTTTGACCGGAGGATGCCTCTCATGATCGGCTCTCGATTGGCCATCCAGATCTCATCATCAAACCCGCGGACCTGACGACCCAAGGCCTTTTGCTCCCGTTGCCCGGGGGTTTCAAGGATCCTTTCGGCCGTCTCATAGTCATGAAACAACAGCGCCTTGTGATACATGAGCGCCTGCTCGGCACAACCGAATTCGATCCCGACGTGTCGAAATGGACGCTGGTGCCAGTTTGAAAGGGGAGACGACTCATTGAAAAATGTCGTCAAGCCCGCCTGGATCACTGTGTTCCCGGGCCCCGCGGCCCTACCTGAGCGCTGGCCCATCGCCTGGACGGGAACCAGGCTCCTGGCGAAAGCCTCGCGCCGCAGCGTTAGCCAGCCGGCGAGTTCGCGGTAAATCATGTCCAGGCCGTCTTCATCGTTTCCATACTTCCGATCGAGGATCGAATCAGATAGCACCTCGTCGATCTCGCGAATCGCATCCAAAGTGGACACGCTGGCCGCCCGTACTCCTTCAGAAGTCAGGAGAGCCTCGAGCTTATCGTAGCAATCTCCGCCTCGGAGACGCTCCAAAATCACCTTAGGCAGATCGTATTCAAGCGCGCTGGCTAGTCGTTCATCCACGTCTGAACTCTGCTTGCTTTGGTCCGTACCAACAATTGGTGGTTGTTGGGCGGAATCCGGCTTGGCTAGGCCGAGTTCATCAAGGAACTGGACCGCCGCCCGCTTGTGCGCCCCGATCGGCATTGCGTTCACTGCGGAAGTCATCTCGGCGATCGCGAGCGTCGGCTCGCCGGTCGATCCTACACGGAAGCAAGGCAAGAGCTCAGCGAGAAACGAGTCATGGGGGAAGGACGAAAATGGCCCAGCGTTAAAGCGTCCTGCCAAGCCTTCTTCCACGGAAAGGGAGATTGCGTATTTGCTCATGAATTTTTCCTAACCCGATTTAGCCGCGGGGGCGAGACAAGGGCGCCCTGTCGGTCTGCTCGGCCTGGACGCGCCGGTTGGCCTCCGCTATCAATGACTGATAGTGGAGATCTGCGTCTATGCGCTGACGCAGATGGGCTGTTCCGCTATTCGCCGGCGTTGCCTCGAACTCATAGACGGTCACCGCGTCGTCACTGGCCGACATATCGACCACGTACGGTGATCCATTCATTGGTTCGATCAGAATCACGCCGGCGCATTCTTTCGCACAATGAGCGTCGATTACGCTGCCACCACTGCGAAGCAGATCTCGGAGACGCTGGGCTTTGACGCGCTCGATGGGCGTCGCCATGCGAGTGTGTGTGATTGCCATGTTTATCCTTTGTAAGTAACGTTTAGGGCCGGGGACGCCGCGCCGAGCTAGGGCGCATCTCTTCCACTGCTACTGCGTCAATCGATACTGCGGTTTCCACTTCCGGGGAATTTGCAAAGTCGATCGACTTGGCTAGCTCCTCAGCCCGCTCCTTGAAGTCATCGTTGGACGGTGATTCGCCTTCGATCTCAACGTCGATCCAGAGACTTCGCGTGATCGTCTGATCAATCAGGACGCGACGCCGGTGGTTGCTGGGTTGTTCCATGACAAGTTCTCACTGGTAGGTTTGCTGCGGAGTTCAGACGCGAGGGGAGGTCTGTGCCTGGTAGGTTGGCTGCGGAGTTCAGGTGCGGGGGTCGGTTTGCTCCTGGTAGGTTGGCTGCGGAGTTCAGGTGCGGGGAGTTGGACTGCGCCTGGTAGGTTCGCTGCGGAGTTCAGATGCGGGGAGTTTGTCTGCGGCTGGTAGGTTCGCTGCGGAGTTCAGGTGTGGGGAGTTGGTCTGCTGCTGGTAGGTTCGCTGCGGAGTTCAGGTGAGGGATTGGTCTGCGCCTGGTAGGTTCGCTGCGGAGTTCAGGTGCGGGGGGTTGGTCTGCGCCTGGTAGGTTCGCTGCGGAGTTCAGGCTCCAGAGTGGACTGTTCGTTGCGGTTTGACTGCTTTGACGCCTGGCGCTCATTAATGAGCGTTCGAACTTGCTCCACCGCACTCCCGGACCGAATGGAAGTTCCTGTGTAGCGGAGAACTGTCCAACCAGCTTCTGCGGCCGCGTTGTATTTTTCCGTGTCGCCAATGAACCCTTGAGGTCTGTTGTGCCGCCCATGGCTATAGACGCCTCCCTCAACCTCGACAGCCAAGCGAAGGTCCGGCCAGGCAAAGTCGAAGCGCCAACGCCGAACGGGATGGAATGCGAACTCCCGTTCGGGAAGTGCCACCTGCAGCGCACGTAATTGCAGATAGAGCATTGCTTCCAACGGACTCTCTGCGGCCTGGTGGATCCCCGGCTTTTGCGCCGGGGATACCGACCGCGCCTTGCCACCGGGCTTACTTGAAGCTTTCGCGCCGGTTAGCGCCCGGTACTGGGCGACAGTTAGCCTCATTGCTCACGCTCGCTGACGATATCGCTGGGGCTGAGGCTCGTCGACGGGATACTCGTCAATGGGAACGATCTCTGCCTGCTTCATAGCGCCCTCACGGAGCTTCGTGAAGAGCTCACCTGTACGGGACTCAGCCTGGGATGTGGGCGAGTCCCCAAGCACCCGACGTACCCAGCTGGTCATGCGCTCGAAAGCTGCTTCAACCACCCTGAAAAGGCGTCCCGCGGTCCTATCAATGATGTCGTCACCAAGAGGTTCGTTCTTGGCGGCTTCTGCATCGTTCAGAACCAAATGGCCGGCTTTCCAGAGCGCGAAACCGTGAGCTGCAGCCTCCTTCGGATCATCGCACTGTTGCAATGCGCCGGAGGCAGCCTTGATGCGCACAAGTGTCTCGCGCACGCGGTCGTTCAAGCGCGAGCCCGGCGCGAATGCTGCCTCCACAGACGCTTGATCGATTACGTCAAGCAAATGCTCGTGCGCGTAATGCCACACCTCATGGCTGAGTGCCAAAACGGGGTCCCTGCCGCTCAAGCTGACCTGGATCAAGTGGCCAAGCTGACTGCCCGCCACCTGTTCGCCAGTGGCGGCGTCGAAGACCTTGGCTGCAAGGCGGATCTGTACGCTACTTCCGAGCATTTCCTCTGCGCTCTGCAGCGCTCGAGTCAGGCTCGCGTACAACTCATGGTTCATCTTCACCGGATCTTGCGCCGGGACGATGTCGCGTGAATACAAAGGCTGCGCAGCAGACATTTTTTCCCTCACAGCGTCGTTGATGTCGAACCCAGGTACTTCAACCTGCCGGCCGCCCAGGTCCAACTGGATCATTCGTGTTTTCATGCCGGTTCCTGAAATGAGCTTGTCTGCGATCTTCGGCAAAATCTTCAGGTAGAAGTCGTCCAGTCCATCTCGCGATTGGTGAGTGCCATCGCCCCCGTTTCGCATGCTGCCGGTGATCCAGGCGATACGGTTGTGGCCACCTTGTGCCGCACGCTGAATTTGCCGACGCAAGATCAGACCCGCCCAGGACTCCGTGTTCGTGACCCAGGGACCCTCAGGGATCGTGCGCCACTCAGAAAGACGGCCTCTCTGAGCCCAGTCGGACTGGATTTCTTCGATGAAGAAGAGATCTCCCCGAAGCGACACACGTGCATGAGCCACCATGTTGGAGACCTGCTCACCGGTCGCATCATCCGTTACCTCGCGCCAATGGCTGAATCTGACGCCACTGGCGTGTTCCCGCCGTACCCTCAGGCTTTTCAGCTCATCGTGTAGTCGGATGGCTCGAAGTGGATCGTCGTGCAGCGCCTCGAGGTCGAAGTCCAGCTCCTCCAGCTCGAACCGTATGTCGGCAATTCGGTCATCGACGTTGTCCCGCTCGCTGTTTAGGAGATAGAGCGACTCTCGATACACATCAGTGGGGTATCTCGGCTGCGAGAACGATTTGTACTGAGACTGGAGCAGGTCCATCTCCTTCACCGTGGGAGTGTGCGATAACAGCCACTGGATCAGGTCTTCCCGCGTGATGGGGTCTTTGGCGCCGGCTCCGACCAAGCTCTCAAGGTGCTGGGTTACCCCAGATTCCGCGATCTCCGCACCCTTCACACCTTTCGTTGTGAGTCCTTTGATAAAGGACAGCCACTGAGCTGCTGGCGCCCTACGTTGGGCTTTCTCCAACTCGGAGACCAGCTTGCTAAAAAATGGGACGGTTCCGTCCGGAAAGGTCGGCCTGTTGAGATAGGCATAGACGGCTCGAGTCATTCTGGAGTCCTTATCGTTGTGCGAAATCTGTCTTGAACACGCACTTTGATCGCTAGGTTTTGTACGTATAATATCGCAAACATTTATAGACAGCCGACCCAATTACCGCGATTTAATCGACATGGCTTACGAGGAAATCGATGCGCCGGCGCACCTCATGGAGTGCGCTAGAAAGATGGGGCTCAACCACCCCATTGAAGCTCTTCTGTGCGCGCCGGATCGATATGAGGACTACCGCTATGTGGTTGACTCCTTCGATCAGATCGCAGCATCTGCCAGCCAGGTGCCGGTGATAGCCAAGGTAAAGGTCCGCGGCGACCAAAACGGCAAGCCTTCAATTCGCGGATACGGTCGTCGTGATGGTCCCGTACCTGTAGGCGGGTACGCAGATCGCAGCAAGCTTCTCGCGAAGGATCCGTTCGCGTTTCGCGTGTTCCGCCTCGAGATCGACGTGGAAGACTCCCAGGGCCAGGCGGCAATCATTTCGGCATTCGGCTCCGTCGGGCAGTGGAAAGACACTCCCGCAGGCCAGGATTTGATCGTTCGCGGCACTTTCGAGCGTGCCTACGGGCGAAAGCAGTTCAGGGACGTAAGTGTGCTGGCCCCGGGCCAAGTGGGCGTTATCGCACCTATCTATCTTGGCGCCAGTGGCAAGGGCGTCAACATGCATGCTGTCGCCGAAATGGTCAGATGGGCATGCTCCTCTGACGAACTTCTCGAGGAAGCAATGTTCGCGGCATGCGAACAAATACGGCAGGACTGCGCAGGTCTACCCGACTCTGAGATTCTTCGCCTTTGCACGCCCGAAGCTTGCGAGCTCAGACCCCAGACGTTGCCCGAACTCCTCGCTAGCATGCATCGTCCGAACTCATCGGAGTTAGAAGGGCTGGACGCCATCCAGATCGCGTCGAGAATTTGTGCGCTTGGCATGCAATGTCGAGCGCAGCGTCAGAATGCTCGGGCTGTCTGCCCTGAAGCACCTATCGGAACGGTGGATGAACTCCGCACCCGGGCAACTGCGCTGATCGCAGCCGTGGAGAAACGCCGCGGATATCCGCTGACTAAGAACCAAAGCCAGGTCATTCTCGGAGTCGCTGAGCGGCTTGCCTCCACGCGGCCGCTTAACGGCCTGCTGAGCGGGGAAGTCGGAGCGGGTAAGACCATTGCGTACTCGGTACCTGCGGCAGTCGCTCATCTCTCGGGGGCACGCGTGTGCATCTTCGCACCCACCACCTTGCTGGCGGACCAAATCGCGAAGGGTATCGCTTCAGAGTATCAAGGCGCGGTACCGGTCGAACTCGTGAAGGCTGGCGGCAAGATCCGTAATCATGACGCGATTTTGGTGGGTACGACAGGGCTAAATTCCGTCGCGTCTAAGCAGGGCTATCAACCTGATTTCGTTATTTTTGACGAACAACACAAGCTGCACACGGCAGCGCGTGAGGCTCTGGTTCAGCCTTACACGCACGTCCTAGAAGTCTCCGCTACCCCCATTCCCAGATCGCTAGCCTTGTCGCTCTACGACGGAATGGACTTGTTTACCTTAAATGAACAGCCGGTGAAGAAGGAGATTCACACTGCACTCATCGACGTCAAGCATCGCGGCGTAGCTGCGCACGCGTTGAAGCGCGCGATAGAGAAAGGCGCACGGTGCGCGGTCGTTTTCACCCTAGTTGATCCGCAGGAAGGGACGCCGGCCGCAGGTGTAGGCGTCGAAGATGGCAGGTCCAAAGGCGCAAGCAAGGAAGCTGAGGAAAAGGCTAGGCGCACTGCCATAGATAGTGCGGCGGATCTTGAGCGGTTCTTCCCAGGCCAGGTGGCGCTGCTTCACGGGAAGATGAAGCCCGAAGCTAAAGGCACTGCACTGGACTCCTTTCGAGCCGGAGTTAAGAACCTCATGGTTACCACGACTATTTTTGAAACTGGCATCGACGTGCCAGACATTCAGGTCCTGGTGATTCGAGATCCAGAGCATCTTGGCCAAAGCCAGTTGCATCAGCTTCGTGGCCGACTGGCTCGATCCGGCGGGTTCGGCCTTTGCTTCTTGCTGACGGAGGACGTGAACGCGCTCTCTCCTGAAAGCTACGCACGGTTGAACCAGTTCAGCAACACCTTGGATGGATACACCCTGGCTCGAGCGGACATGCTGGCGCGCGGGGCCGGCGATCTCGAAGGTCTCCAACAGACCGGCCGCGCTAGTACCACTTTTAAAGGCATCAAGCTGTCTATTCAGGACCTCCTGATGGACGAATCACGTCGCCCCGAACTTGTCGTCGAAGCTTCTCTTTCAGACGAAGACGCAGGCCGAAAGGACAAGCGGCAGACACAGTCAACGTTGTTTGCATAACCCTTCCAACAGAGGAAATCATCATGTCTATCGCAGCACTCGGATCGTCTGTTCCGCCGCCGCCCGAGATCGGGCCCTCGCTCTCGAAGCGCTTCGAGGACTTCAAGGCGGACGCCACTCAGCACTTTCAGCGCGCCACTGCACGTGTCGGCGTCAATGAGGAAGAGCGTCAACAGCTCGCCAAGCGAGCAGCCGAAGCACTCCAGATGCTGATCAAGGCCATCCTGACAGTGCTCACGATCATCATCAAGACGTTGAAGCAGTGGGTCGGCCTCCCGGATAAGGAGCAGAAGGAAGCAACACCGACCGCAACAAACCCGGCGCCCTCTGGAAGTGGTGGCATCCCGGGCGCCGCGCTCGGCCTGGCACCTGGTGCAACTTCGTTCGCCGAAGCCGGCGCTGCGCCGCCCCTTGGCAGCAACGCGTCGGATTGGATGGACGCAAGCCATCCTTTCAAGGCTGCAGCCCCGCGCTCGGACGAAGGTGAGATCATCGACGTCGAGGCTTACGAGCGTACGGCGCCCGCATACCTGGGCAAGCCACTCTATCTCCTGCCTGGCGATCGCGAAGAGGCGGTCGTTGAACAGGCGACGCAGGCCGCACTCAGCATGGTGGCTCGACAGCTCGAGAATCCGGAGGTCCGTGAACGAGTTGCTGAACTGCTGGCCAAGGGTGACACCGATGCCGTAGTTGCCGAAATCATGGGTCCGACTTTCGAGCACCTTCGTGACCACACGGAGACCGTCAAAAAGACCATGGCCGACGAAATCTCGGAGATCGTACGGTCGAAAGTCCCTGATGAAAACCTGCGAGCCGCGGCTGTCAACGAAATCATCGAGGCTCTGCCGGTGGTAACCCCCCACAGTGCGCTCGACGATGCGTCGCTCGGGGAAGTCGTCGCCCATCTTCGTGGCAAAGGCGTGGAGCTGGAGCAGCTGGCAGCCTACCGTGCCCTTATGGGCGCGGGAACTGGCCTGCTGGCTGGTACTTTCGATCCCTTGAAGGATACGACCAATCAGCAGCCGTACGTGAAACGGGAACATCCGTTCTTCCGGCGACCAAACCAAACCGCGGAAACGCCGGCGCTGCCGGCGTTGACCTACGATCGACCGCGGGGCTAAACCCCTGCAAGTCTTTAAGCCCGGTGCTCACAATATGACCGGGCTTATTTTTTGCTTCCTCGTCCGATCAATCAAGCAACTGCCCGCTTAGAGTCATGATTGCCCTCTCACCCACGCCAAACTGCCTGACCGCGCCAGCATGCACCGGGTATGCGACCGAGCAATGTTGGTGACCATGGAAGCTCCAGCGAGCCCCCATCGATGTAGCGAGATTCTCCAGCACCTCAAACCCGTAAGCATGAGGCGTTGGCGCTTCGTGAGTTACCAGGATGTCTGCACGCTTCGCAGCCATCGAGGCATAGCGGTCTGGGAAGATCGTGGAACGGTGCTTTAGCGGCAGTCCCTCGCGCCATCGATTGCCTTTGCCCATAGTCGCCAAGTAGCGTTCTGTCTGGATCCCCTCGCCGTTCGGCGAGCCAGCGGCTGGGTACCATATCTTTTGCCTGAACACCCCGCCCAAGCCAGCGATACGCAGTCCCCCGACCTCGACAATTTTGTCGTCGATGCAATGGAGGTTGGCATGACCAGGATCTTCGACGAGCCGAAGATAGAGTTCTTCCGAGTCGGTATCGTGATTACCTATGATCCACAGCACTGTGCAAATACTTAGGACGGGAGCAAGGACCTTGCTCAAATAGTCCGGTGCATCCAGATCTCCCAGCAACACCACGGCTTCAGGCCTCCGCGAGATAGCGGCGCGCGTGATGTGGTCGAACTTGCCGTGCGGATCCCCGCAAAAGAGGATATCTGGGAGCGTTGAGGTCATAGGTTGGCTGCGGAAATGGGCCTTAACTATACATCCGAGTCTCCCCAGTCTCTTGAATGCGCAAACCTCAGCCAGCTACAATTTCAACAAACGGTTTTGCACTATCACAACCTAGGATAATTATGCGCCAACTCATCAAGCCGGCCTCCCGCCGGCCGATCACCGCAGAAGAGAAACACCTGTGGGCCGAAATGGCGCAATTGCTCCTTCTGGAAGCACTGTCTGAAAGCTCAGGATGGACATCGAAGGACCTCGTGTTTCATGGAGGGACGGCACTCCATTTGGCCTGGTCGAGTCCCCGATTCTCAGAAGACCTCGATTTCCTCATGAATCGAGATCTGCTCGCCACGATGGGGGATACGATGCGTGGCGCCGTAGAGCGGATGCAGCGCCATATCCTTCGACTGGATGCGGGCATCAAGGTTGAACTCAAGGACAAAAGCTCGCCGCGAATGGGCCGGTTCACGATCGCGCTTTCGAAGGCTGGAGTGATCGGGAAAGCGATCGTCAAGTCGGAGTTCTGGGGCGTGAATGACGAATACTTGGCACAGTACAAGGTTTCGCCGCGCGTGCCGATCATGCCTGAATCAATGACAGTTAACGGCATGCTGGTTCGTCTGCATTGCCCACTGCCAACGGCAACCCTCGACTCCATCTTCGTCGACAAGCTGGTGGCGATGGCAAACCGTCCGTACACGAAATGGCGGGACATTTTCGATCTCTGGTGGATCTCGCAGAACCGCGAGTTTGCTCGGCCGGCAGAGGAGACGCTCGCGCAGCGCGTGGAAGCCTATGCCTGCGCCTATCGGACCGATCCGAATTCGGACGGGGAAGAGGACAGCACAGTTGGCGAGGCATCTGTTGAGACACTGGGGGGGCGCCTACGTGACTACGCATCCCGAATCAATACGGAGGAGCAAATTCTGCTTGCAGAGGAAGAGTTGCGGCGGTTCCTGGTGGACTATACCGGCAAGACGCGCACGTCCTTTTCGATTCGCGACGTTCGAGACATGGTGGCCAACGCCGTAGAGACGGCTGAACGCGTCGCATCGTTGATCGACGAGCGCAATGACATCTTGGTCGAAGATGCTCCGCGGCGCCGCGAGCGACAAACTGGCTAGTGGGAAACGATGTCCAATTCTCTATTACGACTGACGAAAATCCCGTCGACGTTTGGTCTTCATGACCTGACCAAAGAGGGCACCCTTGGCGAGTCCCTACAAAGAGAAAACGCCAAGAAATTTGTCAGCAGAATGCTCAAGCTTGGCGTGGTTCAACCCGCAGGCAAGCGTGCCGGCGTCTATTACAACCTGGTCCGTGACCCCAGCGCGGCTCAGAATGAACGCCTTGTGGCGGTGAGTCGCCTCTTCCCCGAAGCAATCGTGATCGGAATCAGCGTGCTCCACGCGTATGGGTGGGTGACTCAGATTCCGCATACGATTGATGTCGCAATCAGCTCTTCCCGTCGTACAGTGCCGGAAGTGAACGGAGTGTGTCTACGCCGTAGGAACGCGAAGTGGTTCTCACAACAGCAAGCGGCGGACGCTATCTTACGCACTGGTGAGTCCCCGTTTTATCTCGATAGCCTCACACCGCGCGCGGCGCTTGAGGATGTTCGGAAAAATTCTGACATTTGGCAACCTGACGACGATGACTTGTCGATTCCGGACGACGATGAAGAACACATCGAACGCATTTATCGCCCCAGGATCTAATCGGTTTCACGCGTGAAACCTTGTGGTTGGGCCGTGACGCGTGTCAGGTGCTAGCGTAGTCGGAGCTTAGATGTGACCTAGCGTGTCTCCCGAAGGCGTCGCCGTAGTTTCACGCGTGAAACCGCTGGCGCCAGGCTTGCATCGGGTGCAGCTCCATCCCGAAAGCGCTACGTGGCCCAATGGTTTCATCCAGGATGGGGCATCTTCGGGGTTTCAGTGTCACGCGTGAAACCGGGTCATATTAGGGTCGGGGAATTTCGTCCCGTATGTTTTCACGAGTATTTTGCACATCGAAATCCCAATGGCACGTCGCCGGTTTCACGCGTGAAACTCACCAACGAAACGCCGGCGGGCAGCCGCTACACACCATCGCGCAACAGATGCAGCAAGGGCACCCTCGAGTTTCACGCGTGAAACTCGAGGGTGCGCAGGGCGGCGGACTAGGGGCATGCGATGAGAGCATCCTTTAAGATCATGGCCGTTAAATGCCCTCAATCCTTACACGGTTTCACACGACTAGCATGCTCCGGGTCCCGAACACACTGACTTCGCCCGCCTGTCGGTCACGAGCGACATCGCGCCTATGATGAAACGCGCGGGAAGTTTCACGCGTGAAACTTTATAGGCTACGCAATCGAATCGACTAGGTGGCATGCGAAGAAGGTAGTGTTCAGGTAGCAACCGTCATCAGATCTGCCGTTGCAATTTCCGCAGCCTGGCTGGCATCGATCCAGGCAGAAATCAATATGCACCACGGTCGAGCAGTTTCACGCGTGAAACTGCTGGGCCTAGCCGCCAGTGCAAGCAAGGCGGATTGAGTTTGTTTGTTGGGAAATCAATAAAAAACATTCAAATTGATTTTGCTTTAACGTATACTTCGCGAGAATCAACCAGGCTCCGACGCGTGAGCTTGTGCCCAGCACGAGTTTCACGCGTGAAACCGTTCTCAAGGATCACGTTATGGCCACTGCCGCTCGCAAGGCTCCCAAGCCCCTCGCTGAGGCGATCATCATCGCCGTGTTCAATCAAAAAGGAGGCTGCGGCAAGACACAGACGTCAATGCAACTCGGAGGAACGCTGGCACTGCGCGGCTACCCCACTCTTATTGTTGACGTTGATCCCCAAAACACGGCCACTGTATGGTCCGGCAAGGCTGATTCAAAGACCCCGTTTCCAGCCACTGTGGTGTCTCTCAGCTCTCAAAAGAACGCCATGATTGGCGAAGTTGAGAAATTTTCGAAGCAATACAGCTTCATCATCATCGACTGCCCGCCGGCGATCGAGTCCACCACTCCCTGGGCGGCACTCAATATTGCGAACCTGGGACTCATACCAATCATTCCGTTGCTCGACAACATGTGGGCGTCGGAAGAGGCGAAAGCATTGGGAAAAGAGGCCCAACAGCGAAACCCCGATCTGATTCTTCGCACGGTGCCCACAAACGTGAGCCGGGGCAACCTCTACGCTGAGTGCATTTCAATGCTTCGCGAGGACGAAGAAATTCCGATGCTTGAAACACCCATGAGCCATCGGAACAGCTATCCGGAATCTCAGATCTTCGGCTCTACGGTTCATCACGCAGGGGCGCGCAATAAGGCGGTTCAGGAGGTGGAAGCCTTCGCTACCGAAATCCTCAAACTGTTCAACATCAAAGGGTGAGGCAAATGGGTCGAAAAGACATTCGTAGTGCGGTTCGCGGCGCCTCAAAAAATGATGCGCCAAGCCCCTCGCAAAGCCGCTTTGCGAGGGCTGAGGCGACACTAGCTGCACGTCCTACGGGGTACATTGAAACGCCTGATGCTCCCTCGCTCGAGGTTGCTGCTTCGATCGCCGATCAAGCGTCTTCCCCGCTGCCGACCCGCGTTGAGCAAACGTCGGTTGCACAACCGGCACAACCGACGTTGTCGCCGGCGCTTCGGGAGGAAGCACGTGTTTCTGCGCAGCTAGTTGCGAAGTTGACGTCGCGCCTCGGGACCCCTCGGCATGAAATTTGGCCGCTCGAACTCATCGACGACAACCCCTACAACGCGCGGACCATCTACCTACCGGAAAAGATCTCTGAGCTATCCCAAAGCATGCTGGCTGATGGACAGTTCGTGCCAGGCATAGCTGTCGCACGCGGAGATCGGCGCACTCTCATCGGTGGGCACTATCGCAAACGTGCCGCGCGGCACGGAGGCATTCCTGGCCTGAGCATCATGGTCTACGACAACGTGTCGGACAAAGACCTATACCTGATCTCATACAAGGAGAACAACGAGCACAACCCGCAATCAGCGCTCGACAACGCGCATGCGTGGAGAAGGTTGCTTGACGAACAGGTGTATTCATCTGAAGTCGAGATCGCGGAGGCTATAGGTCAGTCCAAGTCGAACGTGAACAAGACTTTGGCGATCCTGAAGCTCGATCAGGAGGCCCTCGAAATCATCGAGCAAAAGCCCCTGGCATTTGCCCTGGGTACCCTTTATGAGCTCACATTGCTTCAGAAGGTAGGCGGGCCGGCAGCTACCATTTCCATGGCGCAGCGTATTCTGGATGAAAGCCTGGGTCGCAAGGATGTGGAACAAGAGCGCATGCGTCTCGAGGAGCGGACAGCTGCGGGCCCTGTCAGGCGCAGGAAGAACGAAACGTCCCGTCCCTATCGGCTGTGGAAACACGGCACGGCGATCGGGCAGATCCGCGAGTGGGACACTGGCAAGGTGACTGTAGAGGTCGAGTTCGGTGATAAAGCTGATGAACGCATTCAGTTCATCAACGAGTTGCGCGCCCGCTTTCAGGGCGCCGATAAGCCGCCTGTGGAAGGTGATTCCTCGCCCCCTTCCGGCGAGTGATCAACGAACTCCGCAACCAACCTTCAACTTTGGCATTGCCTGTAGTAGGTTTGCTGCGGAGTTAGTTTCAATGCCTTGGTCGACGCCGCAGATCAGGTAGGTTGGCTGCGGACTTGATGCACGTCCCTGCGTCGTCTCTGCCTGGTTGGTTCATTGCGGAGTTCGTGTTGCCGCCTAGGCGGTGTACACATCTGGTAGGTTCGTTGTGGATTTTTTGCACGTCCACAGGTCTTCCGTCCCGTAGTTGGTGGGTTCATTGCGGAGTTGGCATTGCCTCCAGAGGGTGGTCCTTACGCCTGGTAGGTTTGCTGCGGACTTCACGCACGTCTCCAGGTCTTCCGTCCCGTAGCTGGTAGGTTCATTGCGGAGTTCGCGTTGCCAACGGGGTGGTGCTCACACCTAGTAGGTTTGCTGCGGACTTCACGCACGCCCCAAAGTCTTCCACCCCGTAGCTGGTGGGTTCATTGCGGAGTTCGCGTTGCCAACAGGGCGGTGCTCACGCCTAGTAGGTTTGCTGCGGACTTCACGCAGGTCTCCAGGTCTTCCGTCCCGTAGCTGGTAGGTTCATTGCGGAGTTCGCGTTGCCAACGGGGGCGGTGCTCACGCCTGGTAGGTTTGCTGCGGACTTCACGCACGTCTCCAGGTCTTCCGTCCCTTAGCTGGTGGGTTGATTGCGGAGTTCGCGTTGCCACTGGGGGTGCTGCTCATCTGGTAGGTTTGCTGCGAAATTCACGCACATCACCAAGTCTTCCGTCCCGTAGCTGGTGGGTTCATCGCGGAGTTCGCGTTACCACTGGGTGCGGTGCTCACGCCTAGTAGGTTGACTGCGTACTTCACGCATGTCGCCTGGCCTGGCCACCGCAGGACGGGTCTTATGCCAGTTGCCCTGGGTTGGAACTCACACTTGGTAGGTTCATTGCGGAGTTCGTGGCGCCGCCTGTGCGAAGCTCACGCCTGGTAGGTTCGCTGCGGAATTAGGTTCCGACTGGCTGGTTTCTTGCGGACTAGGCCTGGGGGGACCGACTCAATGGCACCAGACCTGGCTCAAGTGTCTGGGGTGTGCCCGGTGCGGAACATGGCATGGGCATATACATGAGCAGCCGGTGTAGTGATCAGCGCAGCGAATTGCTGTGGCATTGGGAGTTCTTCCAACGTGGGCTGAGCTGGTGCAAGATCAGCAGCGCGAGGACAGTGAAGCCTTGCAGCCACGCGATGAATGCTCCGTAACCTGGCCTTGTTCTCGTGCAGGCTCGATGTCCATAGCAGACTAGGCTCTGAGTCAGCTTAAGCAAGCTCAGCAGCTGACTGGCCACGTGGAGGGGGGATGGGGCGAACAACAGCACTTGAGGCGCTCCTGGGGCGTTGTAGCCTCGTTGCTGGCGCCCATTAGAACGAGGCTAGATGCGGAAAGCGGTTTGTTCTGCTGAACCTGGTTTTCTACCTCCTCACGTTGGCGGTCAAGATTCAAGCTTGCTCTCACCGTGGTCAGCCAGCCGTGTTCTTATCTTTTAAGACTAATTTAAAGATTAAAGACTAAAAAAGATTAATGAGGAGGGGAGATGCACGTTTGTCGCTTAAGTCACTGTTTTAATGAGAAAAATTTAAAAATTACTCCGCAACGAACCTACCAATTTGGCCGCAGCAAACCTACCACATCCTACGCAGTGAACCTACCAGCCGAGTAGCCCGCGAGGCTGACTTATCCACAGCGCCTCAGATTTGTCCACAATTTGAGATGAATTCCGCAATGAACCTACCTATCTTGTGGTTCTTTGGGACAGAATCGACGCAGAATTGGGCGATGTTCCTCGTAGTCCGCAGCCAACCTACCACCCGTTTTGTGGATAAGCTGTGGGAAAGCGGCTGAGCCGCAGCTAACCTACCAGTAATTCCGCAGCGGACCCACCACTGGGTCGATTCTGTCCACAGATGAGAAGTGGACAAGGCGGCGAATTCCGCAGCGAACCTCCTACCTCTTCAGCCGGCGCTTCTTGATTCCATCCAAAGCTTGGCGCGCGCCCGCTTGGTCTCGGACTTCGTTGGCGCGGTGATTGGCCGCTTTCGTCATCTTGATGAACGCGTCATGTGGATAGATCGTGTACTGGATGTCGTCAACTTTGCGGCCAGACTTTTCGACTATTTGGTCGTATCGGTCAATCACCTTGTGCTTGATCAGGAGGTTGAGTGCGTTGTTCATTGCCCGGGTGTTCGAGTACATGTCATCTGAGACGCCTCGCGGACTTTGATCCAAAAAGGATTTCAGCTTGGGGGTATAGGGCGTCATCGCGCTGGCCTGGACCCAGTAGTGGCTCATCCGTTTGTAGATGAAGCGGGCCAAGGGGGAGGGGATCTCCATGCCCAGCTCGTAGTTGTATTGGCGGAACGTGAGATTCATGATCGACTTCGTCACCATCGGGTTGAAGGCGACGAAGCAGCGTGCGTCTTTGCTGTCGTTGTACTGTCCACGGGTGGTAAGTGCGATGAGCGGAAAGAAGCTGGAGCTGATGAGAGTCTGGCCGTTGTCGCCATAGCACTCCAGAGTTGCGCCGCGGCACACCGTGATGGCCTCTTTGATTTCGGCCAGGTTGTATGTGTGTCCCATCGAGGTGAGCTCGGCTCGGAGTTGGCTCAACGTGAAAGACACGCCGGCATTTTCTTCGAGCATGTGGCCCTGCCCGTTTGTAGCAAACTTGCGCAAGGCGTCCTCGACGACCTCCTCGCGCGTGCTGGGGTAGATAAGCACGGCCTTGCCTCGCTTTTTGAGAATAGCGGGCTTGATCACAACCTTGTAGTTCTGGCCCCGAAGAGTGGTAGATCGAGTCATTTCAGCCTCATCGAGGTCGTGAAACTCGCGCTTAGGCGCCCAGTTGTACTTCGGAAGTGCGTCGTAGAGTTCGATGGTATTGGACAAGCGTGGGTCGACCAGCTCGAACAGATCAATTTGGGCTGGGCGAGCGGTGGTTACTGCGGACATTGAGTCTTCTTTCTTTCGGGCCATGGGCAGCTCCACTGAGGGATTTCGACGTGGCGGCCGGGGTTTCAGAGGCTGAGATGTGGCCTGTTATATCACGCATGGGTCGGGCGTTGCGGAGTTCGTCATAGGGAGAGCGGGCCGTTGGAGGGGGCTGTTGCGGAGTTCAAGCCAGCCGAGGACATGCGATTGGCCACGACCTTGTGCTGCCTGCTCTTGCCTATGTTCCCTAGGTGGGGTTGTCCGACGCAACTGAAGCGGCGCAGCATGACGGTTGGCATGTGCGGTATGGTTTGGCATGTCGAGACCGGTTTTGTGTGGAGATCTTTGCCGATCTTAAGTGGACTCGTCCTTCAGTCTTGACTTGTTGCCGCTTTCCAACTAAGCCATTGAAAATACGGGAATTTTCAGTTCAAATTGAAGAGGTGGCTCGCTTATCTTAGCTGGCCGATCAGAGCCCTTTATCTGGCCAAAAAAAGGCTGCGGCTGAATTGCCAGTAGCGCGCCTATTTTTTGACATACTCCGGCATATGTCAGAATCTGCGAATCTATGCCGGTATAAATATGACGATCTGCTACACTCAGACTGACAAATAAAGTCTGTCGCCGTTGTTGCAAGCGCTTAGTTTCAGGGTAAGGGCGGTTGTGTGTCCTGCGCTCGCGATCGCCGCGACAGCTGTTCAATCCTGGGTGCGTTGATGCCGCGCGAAAAAATTCTGCCGCTGCCGGATGAGATGGATGCAGTGCTGCTCTCAGGAGCCCGCGCCATTGATGAAAGTCTGGAGGAAAAGTCTAAGGACAAGACCAACCGCCAGTTCCTGGCCCAGTTCATTCCCCTTGTCGCTCAGACACTAGGTCGCCCGAATCGCCCTTTCGGCGCCCAGACCTACCAACAACTGCTTCGTCGCTATTCGCCCGGGCGGTCCCCATCCTCATCAACTGTTCAGAGTGAAATCGAAGCGTTCCGATCTGCGACAGGGGCTATAGGCGCGAATACGCCGGCGCCCACTGCCATTCCTGCCGCCGCGAGAGAGGCTGGAACCACCCCCTCTGGATATAGCAGCGAGTTGGTCGAGCAGTATCGCCATGAGGTCGAGTTCTTGAGGAGGCGCCACGCGGCCATGGAGGCGCGCATGCTTTCCGCTGAAGCAGACCGCCGGGCTGCAGAGGCGAAAGCAATGGAGGCAATAGCAGAGAGGGATGCGCTGGAGCTTGCGAGCGCTAAGCTTCAAGAGACCTTACGGTCCCTGAGCGAGACTATTGCCGTTACGCAGGAGCGCGCGGCCGCGGACAATCGCGCGAACATGGTCCGGATCGATCAGATGCGTGGTGAGACTCGAGCGGCGGTATCGCAGTTGGACGAGATGCGAGCTGCTCTTCAAGCCAAGAGCCAGCAAGTACTCAACGCGGAGACGTTGGCAGAGCAGCTGCGCATCCGGAATAGCGAATTGCAAAGGCGGCTGAACGATGCAAGCAGCTAATCTCGTGGACGTTGAATCGAAATGCGGATTTCGCGCGGCCGAGGCCTGGTTGGTGGCTTTGAGAGAAGAGGGGCGTTCGAGGGCAACCCTCGACACTTACGCCCGAGAGATCCGGCGGGTGCGCTGGTACTGCGAGACCCTTGGCGCGCCTGATCTGTTGGCCTGGTCGGCGAACGACGCAGTTCTTTACGTCGAATTCTTGCGGAAGCGTGCGCACCTGTACGTGTGCCCCGCGGGGCTGCGGCCTTCAGCGGCAGGCTGGACTCCATTTCGGTCGGGGTTACTGGACCCAACGTCCGTCGATGCCACCATCCGGATCCTCATGACGATGTACGGACACTTTGCCAGCGTGGGATACGCCTTGATTGGGGTCAATCCCTTTGCGGGTCTAGGAAACACAACTCCTCGTCGACGCTCTCGGCCGGTGCGGCAGCCTGCGTTGAGCATCGAGGACGTCCAGCCGGCTTTGGAGCGACTTGCAGAGGAGCCGAAGACGACGGTGAGCGAACATCAAATGGCCTGGCGTGATCGCTTCATCTTGACCATCCTCTCGCGCACTTCGTTGAGTGCAGGAGATCTCGCCAAAGCCCGGATGTCTCATGTCATCGCGAATCAGGATTCGAGGACCAGCGACGGATGGGTCTTGGCTATGGAAGGTCGGAATGCGGAGCCTCTCGATCTGGAAGTCGTGGAGGCCTTTCGCGGTTACAGGCAGGCATTCCGTCTGCGCCCCCAGCCGTCTCGCGACGAGGTTTTGGGCTTGATCCTGTCGCCATACACTCGCGCCAACGAGGCTGACGTTCGATCAAGAAGTGCAGTCTCGCGACGACTGCGATTGCAATGGAAATCCGTCTCCTCACGGCAAGCCGTGTGGGCAATCGCCCAAGATGCGCTGCGAAGGTCTTTGACTTAATCTTTCGCTTTCAACGCTGACGCGATATGGTCTGCCAGCAACGCGAAATAGCGAGGTTGCCAAGGCACCCACCTTGTAACGCCGGACATAGCAAGGGTCGGCATCGCAATAATTTCCATAGGCCCGCCATCGATCGAAAGTCGCGATGCGTATATGCGGTCGGTCGCCGGACCCGTGTTAGATGGTGGGCCGTCAAATTCCACGCGGAAGGCTTTGCGGAGCATCGTGGCGGTCCCCGATCCATGGACCACCATGACTCTTGGCTTGACGTGCCAAACCAAGGTACGAAAGATCTCAGCGCCGCGGTTGCGGCCGGCACGATGCTCCGCGTTGGAGAGCTTTGCGGCGCTTTTCGTTGAGTAGCATATGACGTTCGTCTGAAGCACGTCGTCAATGCCACGCGCGCCCAGCTCTCGGCAGAACCGGTCGATGTAAGTCCTTGATCTACTCTTGAATCCCAGCTCCTGATAGAGCTTTTCGCAATTCATCCCGTTCTGATTGAACAAGGCGTCTACATGCTGCTCATGCGAAACCGCATCTTCCTTGTACGCTGAAGCTTGATTCGCCCCGACAAGAAAAACCCTAGCTGAAGCTGGGTCATGGTAGTGCGTGAACCAGGGGCGGGGCCGTTGGCCGTTGATGGGACTCACCAGCGGTTCAATTAGATCTCGGAGCGTCATCAGGACCAGCCTCTGGGAATGAAGTTTGCTGTGAACCGGTCGAGTTTAACCACCATAGGGAGACATCATGTCCGATGACCTCACCCAACGAGGGCCTCAAGACCGCGCGCGCATCAACGTCAACGAGCCGCATGAACTGCGGTATTGGACAAAAGCGTTGGGCGTTACAGAAGAGCAGCTGAAACAGGCAGTCAACCAAGTCGGTGTGTCAGTTGATAAGGTCAAGAGCCATTTCGGAAAGTGACTGCTATGCCTTCGGCCGCCGATCGGCGATCCGACCGATCCGTTCCTGGCGTGTCGGCGACGCTGCCTTTAGCCCTCGAGCCTCAGCTCGCGTCGGTCTCGTCCATCCCTCGGAACCTATCTGAATGGAAGTGGGAGGTAAAGTACGACGGATACCGCCTTCTCTGCAGGCTGGAAAAGGGTGGCGTACGCTTGTACACGCGCAATGGAATCGACTGGACCGCGCGCCTTCGACACATTGCGAAGGCGGTCGCAACGGTGCCGATCGAGAGCGCTTGGCTAGATGGCGAGCTCGTAGTCTTGGATCCATCGGGTAAGCCGGACTTCCAAGCACTCCAACGATCAATAGGTCCGCGCGCGAATGCGGAGCTGGTGCTCTACCTCTTTGATGCACCTTATCTCGCTACTCGGGATCTCCGAGCGGAACCGGTTGAACTGCGTCGGCAGCTGCTGGAGCAACTTGTCCTGGCCCAAGACAGCGAGGCTATTCGTTTCAGCGGTGACCTCAACGCGCCCCCGAAGGATCTGCTCTCAACAGCGTGCCAGATGGGTCTTGAGGGTTTGATCGGCAAGCGGCTTGGCGCACCTTATGTAGCCGGTCGCTCTCTATCCTGGATAAAGGTCAAATGCGGCCGGCGCCAAGAGTTTGTTGTAATTGGCTTTACACGGGGCCCGGGACAAGAATCGGGCTTTAGGGCCTTGATCCTGGGCGTTTACGACGAGACGAGAAAGCTATTGCTCGCCGGCAAAGTGGGCACAGGTTTTGACCACTCATCAGCAGTGGTTCTCGCCACGCGGCTTCCTAAGATACAGCTCCCCGGTCCACCTCCGGCGTTTGTTGGTACGCCGCGCCGTGACGAGCTCGTTTACTGGGTTAAGCCCACTATTGTTTGCGAGGTGTCATTCACAGAATGGCCGTTGAAAGGTCAACTGCGACACCCCGTGTTCCGGGGGCTTCGTACCGACAAGAATCCAAAAGAAATCCGCCGGGAAGCGTAGCTCTTGTCGGGACGCGGGCTTAGCTCGCGCTGATTGATGCGAGAACGCATTCGACCCTGGCACGTTTCGCCTGAAAGAGGAATTCGAGACGGGGATTGGTAGGCGAAGCGTAGATCGGCCCCTAGCGCGTGAGATCCAATCTTAGGCTACTCTCGCCAGATCACTCATCAGGAACTATAGACTGGAGATCGAGGTGCTGGGCGGATGGATCTATGTATTGGGGACGACGGCTGACTATCAACGCTTCAAAATTGGGAAGTCAACAAATCCTTTAAAGCGCTTTAAGGATCTGCGAACGGCAGATCCATATCTTGCCATTGAGGCCGCCTATTTCGTCCCAACCTCGAAAGGGCGCCTGTCAGCAGTCGAAACGGCCATTCATCGACAATTTCCGGAGCGCATTCGTTTCCACGACGACGAGGAAGGGGAATGGTTTGCCGGGACCCCAAAGATGGCTTGCGAGTGGATGGAATGTCTTTTTGCCGATTGGTTCGGGGAGGACGCCGCCAGCGTCTATATGCTCGACCAAGATCGGATTTGCAAAGCCTATGAGGAGGATCTCGAAGCAATCTTCATGCGTAAAAAGCTGGGCAGCGACGGACTCCCCTTTTGAGTCTTAATCAGATAGGTTGGGGGCTCCTCTGGCAGGTCCTGAGCGTTATGACTCTCATATTTTTCATCTTGGGGCATACTTGCACCCTCGAGTAACGTCCGGAACTAGATATGGGAGTGAATTGGAACGCAGGAATGATCCGTTGGCAGCCGTATACGTCCGATACGGGCCAGGCGTACCCGCTGTTTCACCTGCACCCCTTCCGCTACGGCTTAGTTCTAAGTTCTGGAACTGAGGCCGAGATTCGCGTGGGTTTCGCGCTCCATTGTTTTACTCGAGCCTGTGACGCAGACGATGTCGAAAGCCAGTACTACTCAGATGACCGCGAAACGCGGACTTTTTGTCCAGACCGCTACGCCTTATCCTTCAGGCTGCCCGATATCGCAAGAAATTTGGCCACATCCAAGTGTGGCTTCGCAAAGGACGATAACTTTGTGACGATTAACGTCGACTCTGAGGGCGGAGTGTCCAGAAGCTATGGCGTCTTTTTCAACGTGCTGCGCGTGAAAGACGTTGACGGGGTCGCGATTCTTCTCACCATTCAAAGCGCCTACGAGTTGCGCCCAGGCAAACAAGTTCCGGTGCGGGGTTCGATCAAATTCACACGGCTTGTCGAGTTGACGCTTGAAGGGGTTAAACCAAAACCGGCGCAGAGGTGAATGGGATGAGGAGCAGAAAAAAGCGAAGGCCCCCAGAAGGGGGCCCCGTAGTCTGGCAGTCTGTTACCCCCGCTTTTGGCAGGACCGCTTGCGCGGCAGTCAACGCTTTTGCCCGAGGGCTCACCAGCTATTGCGTTACGCTCATTGTTCCTCAAATTTGAGCAACATGCAAGTCCATATGCCCTGCGCGTGCGAAATCCCAGGTAAGGCGTCCCCAATTACTGAGCAGGGAGCAGAATGGGTTCAACGCGGTATCCGTGCCCACGGAGCAGGGCGACCACGCCATCGGTCCCAGGCAAATGGGCAGCACCGACCACGACGACAGCATCGCCCTCATCAAGATATCGGCGCAGAGGTGTGATCCACTCGGCGTTGCGCTCAGTCAACATTAGTCGTTTGAACGTGGCCGCGTCTTCTGCGAAGCGCGGGGTGCCCTGACTGGCTGACAGCACGGTATCGTAGTCGCCACGATTTAGCGCATCTACGACTGAGCGAAACCTAGCCTCCACGTCCGGCTCAAACGCATCTGCAAGCTGAGTTTCATACATGCGAGGAGGGACAGCCTTACGCCGCCTATCCAGGTCGACTTGCGACTCTAGGACGTCAATCGGGATACCCCGTTCGTTAGCAGCCTGGTTGAGGATTTCATCTCGCGACTTGCCCCATCCAGGCCCGCATCGTAGATATGCCCGGCCCGCCGCCATTTCAGCGGTTCGCAGCGCCAGGACGTAGGTCATCTGCTCCTTCGTCAACGACGGTTCGCTGCAGCGAGCTGCCTGCAATAGCCGATTGATCTGCTCTTCGTTCAAATGGGTAGCCCATGGAGCTCGTGTGATCCCACGGCCGGCCTGGATGGATTTGATGACGTCCGGATGAAGCAACTCAGAGGGGGAGAGTTCCTCAGGCTGAGGGCCGGTGACGCGGGAGCTTTCTACCACTAGGGATGGTGTTCAAAACTCTGCCGCTGGCGCTGTCTGAAGTACGGCGCCGCGCCTGACAATACGCTCATGAAGCAACAAGACCTCGGCCTGAATCTGAGCAAGCGACGCACGCGCAAAGCGGTATTCTTGGACGAGATGAACCTGGTGGTGCCGTGGTCTGAGTTGCTGGCATTGATTGCTCCGCGCGCACCGCGAGCCAAGACCGGCAGACCTCCGTTCGAGTTGGAGACCATGCTGCGCATTCACTTCGTCCAGCAGTGGTTCGGCCTGTCCGACCTGGCGATGGAAGAAGCCCTCTTCGAGACCGCGCTGTACCGGGAGTTTGTGGGTCTGTCCAGCGTCGAACGTATTCCCGACCGGGTCAGCATCCTGCGCTTTCGCCATCTGCTCGAAGAGCACCAGTTGGCCCAAAGAATCCTGGCTACAGTCAACGCCACGCTCACCGACAAAGGTCTGATGCTGCGCGAAGGCACGGTGGTCGATGCCACCCTGATTGCCGCGCCCAGTTCGACCAAGAACAAGGGTGGTGAACGCGACCCCGAGATGCACCAGACCAAGAAGGGAAATCAGTGGCATTTTGGGATGAAAGCCCACATCGGCGTGGATGCCGATTCCGGCCTGGTTCATACCGTGGTGGGCACGGCGGCCAACGTCAACGACGTGACTCAGGCCAGCAAGCTGGTCCATGGTGACGAAGCCGATGTGTTTGCCGATGCGGGTTACCAGGGCGTGGCCAAGCGCGAAGAGACGCAAGACATCACTGCCCAGTGGCATGTGGCCATGCGCCCTGGCAAGCGCCGTGCGCTGGACAAGAGCACGCTCCTGGGCGCCATCCTGGACAAGCTGGAGCAGGCCAAGGCACGTATCCGGGCCAAAGTGGAACACCCATTCCGCGTCATCAAACGGCAGTTCGGCTACACCAAGGTCAAGTACCGTGGCCTGGCCAAAAACACGGCCAACCTGGTAACGCTGTTTGCGCTGAGCAATCTGTGGATGGCGCGGCGCAAGCTTTTGCAGGGTCTGCATGGATGAGTGCGTCCACAAGCGACCAAAGGGCCAGCGGCAAGGGTGAAATGCCCTTATTTGCAGCCCAAAAAACGCCGAATTCGTCATAATGTGTAATATCTCGACTCAGTGGCCACCGCCACGGGTGTTTTGAACACCATCCCTAGGCGTTTTCGCCCGTCTAGCACTTCGGGCGCTGGCTGAACTAGACCGCGGTAGGGCACATGCAGCGTGCCAATGAGGGTGCTCGAATTTCCGTTTGGAGCCGTCACGCGCAGTGCAGGGACGCCTCCATCCGATGCGGATGCTAAGCCGGATCCTAACGTCAAGGCGGCAGCGAGAACTATGCGGAGAAGCATTCGGACTCCAAGTAGTTGTGAGATTCCACCCTTAACAACTCTCGCACTGCTCGAGCGCGAGTTAAAACCAGGTCGCGACTGAAGCGGTGGGAAGGGGCGTTTGTCTTCCAGTGAACTCTGACGTGATGGCGCCACGGACGCACTGCAGCTCCGGGGCCTCCCGAAGCAAAGAGCATGAGCTCGATATCCTCGGCTCGCAGCGGGGCATCCAAATGATGCAGGTTCAAGATGGCTGCAAGCACTTCTAACTCAGTGCAATAGGCATCGTAGATCGCCGCATTGTTGTGTCGGGTCACAGCATCGCCTGCTTTCGACATATGGATCAATCGCTTCCTCGCGAGCAGATTCACAGACCTGGCGGTCCATTTGTCGAGGATGTAGCGATCAGCCCCTTGCGTCGTTCGCGGCGCGAAGAAGTAAAGGAGCTTTGTGAAATAGGCCACGCCCAAATCAGAGACTTCGTTGGACCCGCTGAATAGGTTGAAGGCAGCTACGCGATCAGGCTTCTCGCTTCGAAGAATCTCAAGCCGGTCACGAATACCTGACTGGCTTCGCTGCCAAACGTTCAGGGCTCTCGCCTGGCCTCTTTTCCCGGCATCCTGACGTCCCCATGCCATCACGGCTAGGAAGCAATCCAGGACGTCTGCATTTGAGGTACAAAAGGCGCTCAGATCGGTACGGGTCAATGGGATCGATGGTAGGTCAGGTCTATGCTCGCCTAATACGGCCGCGGCCCAGTCGCGGGGGGAGATCGGATTGAACGTCCCTTGATCCTCGTAGCGCGTTTGAAGGAACGCGCGAAGGTGAAAGAGCGCGTAGTACTCGGCAAGTAAATCAGTCATCCAGCGTGAGCGCGGTAGCATTTCGACGCTGGATTCTAACCATCAAATCCATCTCCTCGGAATCGTATTTTGTCGACACTGGCGAGGGAAGCGAGCTGGTGCAGCGCCATAACGTGTTCGCAACCCAACACGCTTATGAACACCATAGACCCGCATAGTTGGACACCATAGCCTTGCAGTGGACGCCGGCCCAGGTTTGTACGGTTTTAACAAGGAACTCCTATAGACCCTGCAAAATCGCGCTGGGATGGTGCAAAATGCAACCAGAATAACGCCAAGGGAGTCGTAGTGATTGAATCGTTTCCAGGTGAGAAGGAGTTCGTTGAACGGCTTAGGGCGACTCTGAGCCCCACGCTTCCCATCCGTTCGATACAGTTCCTTCGGGGGCGCGAGAAGGAGCTCGAGATCATTCGCCGAGCGCTTGTCATGCCGGGCCGCCACGCATTCATCTTTGGCGACCGCGGCGTCGGAAAGAGCTCCCTAGCGCACACGGCGGCCAACGTTTATCAGTCGTCAGATGGCGCGCCGATCGCAGTGTAGGGGTCAGCGGATGCAACATTCTCCACGATCATTTCCAACGTGGCGTATCAGGCACTGAATCGATCCCACGTAGATAGGATCTCCACGAAATCATCCGCAGGCTTTTCATGGCGAGGCTTGTCGTTCAACTCGGTCGAGGAGGTGTCGCCGGTAGATCTGGCGGCCCACGTCAAGACGATCGGAGATGCAGCAGGCCTGCTCGCGGAAATTTGCAAACTGCACTCCCGCGAGCCCGTGATTGTCCTGGATGAGTTCGACACCATCGCAGACGTCGCAGAGCGCAATAAGTTTGCCGCGCTGCTGAAGACGATCGGCGATCAAGAAGTGCCCATCAAATTCATATTTACTGGTGTCGGCTCGTCGCTCGACGATCTGTTGGGCGCGCATCAATCCGCGTACCGGCAGCTCGCGACGGTTGAACTGGCCAGGCTGGGGTGGGACGGCAGAAAAGAGATAGCGATGGAGACGGCGCATGCCTTCGGCCTCGATCTCGACATCAACATGGCCTATCGAATTGCTATCGTGTCAGACGGCTATCCCTACTACTGTCATCTGATCATGGAGAAGATGCTTTGGGACGCATTCACGGCCGATGACATCGTGGAGGTTTTAGGCCCAAAGCACTACATCGCTGGTCTGCACGCGGCAACAGGTGACATCACAGCGGAGCTTCGGCGCCCCTATCAAAAGGCCGTGCTGTACCGTGACCGAGATTACGAATCGGTGGTGTGGGCCACCGCGGACGGCGATGACCTGCAGGCCGACATTGCAATGATGTACTCGTCTTACGAAATGATTTGCCAGAAGCGCATGGAACCTGTGACCCTCTCTCGCCCGAAGTTTGGCGAGCGGCTGCGCCAGCTCAAGCAGCCGAACTTCGGCTCGATCTTGAAGTCGATGGATGGTCGCGCTGGCTGGTACACGTTTAACGAGAAGATGTTGCGTGGCTATGTGCGGATGCAGGCAGAAGCGAACGGTGTTGAGCTGAACGGCGAGCGTGCCGCGCCCAAGCAACAGATTCACGTGCCAATGAATGCGCGCAACGGATACAGGGGGCGGCCCAGCATTCCAGCGGGGGTGAGGCTCAAGGGCGAAGGGAACGATGAGGAGCCTCGCCGGTGAGCCGCCTACGGGATGGAACCGAGGTGTGGTGTCCGTACACAGACCGCGACCTATCATTCGAGCATTGCAATCCAGAACACATCATTCCGCTCGCCTTGGGCGGGTGCGATCAGCTAACAATTCCAGTAGACCGGCAAGCGAATTCCTTGCTTGGACATGAGATCGACGGAGCGTTGACTAAGGATCTTGGAATACAGATTCGCCGGCGTGAGTTTTCTGCTTTGGGACATAGCGGAAAAATTCCACAGGCGATCGCGCGCGTGGCGAGCTATGGAGATGATCGGCGACCTGCTCAAATTCAGTTCAACGGTAAGAACCCGCTGAAGATATGGGATGCCAAACAAAAGCGCACTCTCAGCGAGCAAGAAGCAGTAGGGCAGCGGCTGAGCTTCACGCTGCATTTGAACATGATCGCAAGAGTTCGGTTTGTTGCGAAGGTCGCGCTTTCAGCCGGCTACCATGTCTACGGTGATTGCTTTCGGCATCATGCGGATCACGACGCGGCCCGCCGACTCATGAACGTGCGGAAGTTCACTGACTTGGAGACAGCGCTTGATCAGTGCATGGCGCGCGGGAATTGGGACACGATTCCGAAGCAAGAATGGTGGGACGTAGACGACTCTGTAGAACAAGAGCTTTGCAGACGTACAAATGGCTCAGCGGTCATCTTCGTTCCTGGAGCTGACTCCAGACTTCTGGTCACGGTCGGTATTCTTGGTGCGTGGATTGGATCGATGACGATCCCCGTGAAGGTCGATAACTTCCCGCTCGATGGTGACCATGATCTTGGCCATGTTACGACAGTAATCGATGGACGAGTGAGGCGTTATCCCTACCGCCAGTACGTCGCTTTGAGCTTCCCTGAAGAGATCGAAGGTCTCGAAATCCTCCCAGCAGACAGCCAACACCTTTAGGACAAAGATGCAAGCCGAGTTCACAATTATGCGTCTACGCGACGCGCTCAAGATGCTCCCAAGCGTCAAGCCGGTCTCGGCGATGAAGCTTATTGATGAGTGGGTTGAAGAGGCGTTGGACCCCTGCGGTGAGCCCGGCTACAACCCCGACGGTGAGCCACTTTCAGCTGTCGTAGGTGGCAAAGTTGTTCTGCTCACGGAGCTGGAAGAGGTGAAGCAGGAAGACTACCTCTCCGCTTTCAAGACGAGCCCTAAAGGCGCTCGGCTACTCTTGAGTTTGTACGCCGACGGGGTGCTGCCGATGAATGGTCCGCCAGGCGATCCTGATGCGAGGCTGGTTTCCTACGCCGCGGACGGTCGAGCGTTCCGTGAGGTGCATGAGGCAGAGCGAGCCCGGGCGCGCATCTTGCGGGAGGCAAAGACGGCTCTGCTGTCGGATCCATCTGGGGTCTCACCAGAGTCTTTGACGCCGGAACTTGTGAACGATTTCTTCTTCTTTCATCGGAAGAACAAGATGGGACACGAGACGATGAGGATCGGCGGTATAGAAGTGTCGCGTTCTGTGCGTCTGTACAAGAGCAATTCGGGTGCGCATCGCGGCTATTCGGTCGAACTTCGATGGACCGGTGTCGATGGCGTTGAGGTTGTCCACGAGCAAAACACACCCTACGAATCGAATCGACGGAACGATCCGGATAGGAACTGGGGCCTTCCGGAATAGTCGGCCGCCAGCCACGATGGGCGGCGCTGTGACCCATGCGCTTCGTCAACGTGCTAACGAGAGCTGATGGGGATACAGCAGTCATCTCTGCTGGATAAAGAAGACTGACACGAGGCGCCGCCACCAGCCGTTGGCGTGCAATTCCCCTTCAGAGTTCTGTAGAGGTGACGACACCTCTTCATTGAGCGCATCGGAGGCGTGCTCTGTTGCGAATTTTTCGTAAGCAGCCTTCACGCGCATCCACGCTGCAGGCCCCATGAGTTTGCGCCCAAGCTTCCGGTTCAGTCCCACGTACTGCATGATGACCGCAGGCAGTCGGTGCAAGACCGACTTCGGAATTTTCGACATCGGGGTGTACAGCAGCACTTCTAGGCTGTCGTGGAGGACCTGTTGCTCTTCACTCTTCTGCAGCAGGAAGAAGCCTTCGCCGGCTACATGCTTTCCAACGCATTCTCGAATTTTGTCGATCGTGTACACCGACACGGAGTCGCCTGAGATGGCATTGAGAAGTTGGGCCTCGAGAATGTCCGCTCTGAACACATGGGGCTGGACGCGGCCGAGAAGGGAAGGCGAGCTAGTTGACATCGAATCTTCATCCGGAAGGCTACAGACCCTCAGGATGCTATCAATGCTCAAGCACTGAACTCAAAGTAAAACCCGACCATTTCGACACATCGAGGCCGGGCCCGCGCCTAGCTACATAAGGGCTCTTTCCAGTCCAGGTTGGTGGCGCAGATCGATTCGTATGCGATCAAAGGAATAGCCAGGTTCCGTCTCGTTCACACCAAGATTCCTCGCCTCCGCGCTGTCACAGCGCAACGGCGGAACCAATGTCTTGCCTTGCGCGGAAATTCGGAAAAATAGCCTTTCGCCCCGTCCGAAGTATCGGGGGTCGAATTCGGCCGCCACAGAGTCGAAAGCGAGCATTGGCCCCGCTGTTTGGACCGCCATGACATCGTGCGTAGAGATCAGGTCTCGTGCTCGATAGTCCCCTGAGAAGAACTCAACGGTCAGATGGTGACGCGCCAAGGCAGGGGGAAGGGCCCGCGGGATTCTCAGCTTGCGCAGCATCAAACTGTCCTTGCGTCCGAACACCTTCGGATCGGCCGGCTCGAATCCGAGTACTCTCCAAAACGCCTGGGAATCCCAGGACGCGTCCACCACGAGCAGGGGATTCGATATCGACATAGCTTGTCCAATAGCCCATTCGGCAAAAAATCGGCCAATTCCTCGTTCTCGGTACCTGCTCTCGACTTCAAGCAATGAGTGTTCGCAGTGCAGGGTTCCGAGCATGTACGCCACAGGGCCAGGCTCGCCAGGTAGTTCATAGACGTGTAGCCGTCGACTATCCTTGTCCCGCTCTATCCACTTCCAGTTCATCCAAAACGTGTGCTCGTCAGCTGCCTTCTGTCGCTCAATCCAGCGCTTTATGAAGGGGAGGTCGGAATCGACGTAGGGACGAATTGTGCCTTCCATAGTGACGGGTTGCCTTTCCCTATAGGCCCAGGAGACGATCAACGGCATGCGCGATGGTGGTGGTGCCACCCGATGGCATTTGCCCCTGATGCTTGGCTTTTGAGAGGTCGCGGCGTGCTTCTCTCAATTCCTTTTCCAAACGATCGGCTCGGTTGCGAACACCCGCCGTGGCCAAGCGCTCCTTTTCAAAATCCATCTTCATTCTCTTCAGTTGCCTCTCGCCTCCCTGTGCGCTCTGCAGCTGCTTTTCAAGATCCTCCATCACTTCTGCTGAACGCTGCCTGGTCATCATCAGCACGCCGGCCGTGGTCGCGGCCTCGTGCGCTTCAACGTCAGCGAACGTGCGCATCTGGCGTGCCATGAATATTGCGAGATCGTCGACCATCACGCGGATGTCGAACGGACAATCAGACGTGAACCCGGAGAACTCCGCAGCAAACCTACCAGCGGCTTCCTGGAAGAAGTCGTGCTCATGCCGCCAATCGAGCCGTAGCGATGAGTGTGTTGATTGATCCTTTTCAAACGTACTCCACCTCGCGCCAATCTCTGAATTGATGCAGGTCGCCAGATTTCCATCATGGTCACAGAGCACGTGTATCAGCAGGTCTGGCTTGTCCTCGAGCGCAGGCACTGGAACCAGCAGGCACGAAACCGCCCATGATTCGCCTGACCGTAGCTTGGCCATTGCAACGAGTTCTGGCCGTACATCTTCTGGTGTAGAAAATCCCAGCACGGCGGCCCCAGCCCGTATGTCAGTCGTTGTAGGCCTCGATGTCGTTTCACCGCTGGCAGACACGCGTACAAACCGGCGGGGGTAAACGCTGTAGTCACCAAGTACGCTCATTACCTCGAGAAAGGACGGGGCGCATTCCAGCATCATCCCACGAATGATCTCGAGCTCTGGGTGAGCTTCAAAGAACTCGGTCACGTGTTCTTTGGTGAAAGCTTCGGAACGTCGGCTGCGCGAGCTCTTTCGTTGCTTCTTCTTCATGGCTAGCTCAAGCTGTTAGCAAGGTGGGCGGGCATAGAGCCGACAATGGCCCGTTGCGATGTGGCATCCCAGAAGAAGTACATCCGGAAGCAGTATCGTTCGTCGCGGCCACCGCCCTTCAACAGATGTAGCCCCATGAACTGTTTGCGGCCGGCCCACGTCACAAAATAGGCATCACCTTGTTCACCAGCAATGCTCAGTGCGACAGACCCCTCTAGGCGCAGGCCCGTTGGCAGCAAGATGTCATTGAACTCGGCCTGGTTGATACGACCGGTGCGCAGTTGACGGTATGGCCCTGCCAGAACTTCAAGTGCGGTGAAAATGAGAGAAGGGTCTTCATAGAGGGACTTTTTCGCGCCGGCGCGCGCGCGAGGCAACACAACGATGAACTCCTCGTGCTCGACACACCACTGGCTCAATGCATTTAGCGTCCATTCGATCTCGGGTGCTGCGGTCGGCGATGACGCTTCCCGTTCTTGTAGCTTGTGCGAGCGTAGTTGCGCTTTCACCTGGCGCAACTCGTCCCCTTGGTCCGTCAGTAACTGCTGCAAATACGCCACTTCGGAGCGGGCGCGTTGTTCAACGGCATTGTCTTCGCGGACGACCGCCCCATCGCTAGCCAAAAGACACGCGAGCGCGGTGAACGAGGGGAGGGCGTTAGCTTCGCGCAATGATGGAACCGCTTGCTGGAGAGGGGCTGGTACCTGGGGATCGTTCGCTAGAACCGATATGCCTAGTCGGGGGCGTTCACGGCTGGGGGAGATGAGAAATGCCTCCATCACCGTGGCCTGGTCATGCAGCCGAGCAGCGAAGAAGCCATTAGGGAGATCTGCGGCGGTTGATAGGGCACCGCACGGTGACGGCAATTCTGAGATGCCGGCACGGACTTCCTCCGCAGGCACCCCGATCGCGTTCAGGATCGCGTCGTAAGCGACCTCAAAGTCTTTGCGGTCCACCTCGGCCATGCAGCGCAACCATCTCATGGATGTTCCTCTCTGTAACAGGAAGGCGAGTATGCCACGCGAGCAACTCGCGCATCAAAACATTGACTGTCGAGCGCTGCTCGCCGGTTCCGACGTTGCGACAATCAGTCAGCGCCGCTGTTTGAGGCGGCGCCGGCCGGTTCCTAGCGCCAGATCTCGACTAACTGAGCCCAGTCAGTTGTGTAGGCAGGCGTCATTCTTTCTTGCCTCATGCGCCAGGGCGATTCAAGTGCGGATACGGCCTGGCCAGCGACCAACGTTCCTCGCCCGTATCGGGTGTTGACCTGGTCGATTACCTGCATCAACCTAGCGCGGTTAGCGGCGGGCAATTCGATCTCACTGGTGAACAGAGACCCTTGTGAATCGACAGTATTGCTCGAGATGATACTGAGCGCGCACACCCCCGCCTTGGAGTACGCGAAATCAGGCTTGTAGATCAGCTGCAGGCCTTTTAAAGCTGCGGCAATCAGCGTATTGGTATCGTGGGTCGGAGATAGCCGAACGATAGTGCTGCCTGTTCGCTGGGGGCCTTGTCGAAACGGGGACGTGCGAATGAACACCTGCAGGGCATCAGTGAACGAGGATTGAGCGCGCAGTTTCTCTGCGGCGCGCGTGACGAATGTGGCGATCGCCTCCCGCAGATCTGACTCTGCATGGACCGGCCGGCCGAACGATCGGCTACACATGATTTGCTGCTTGTCTGCGGGTACGTCGTCCCAGGGTATGCACGCCTCTCCAGCCAGCTCTCGCGCGGTTCGGGCCAGTACCACGGAGAACTCGGCGCGGATCTGGGCCAGGTCGGCTACGGCCAGGTCGGCGGCCGTGTGTATATCCAGTGATCGCAGCCGCGGCGCTAAGCGTCGACCCACACCCCATACGTCGTCGATCGGAACATGGCGCAACGCGCGCAGACGCGACACATCGTCCAGCTTCGCCAGATCGCACACCCCCTGCAGTCTCGGGATCTTCTTGGCCAGATGATTCGCCAACTTGGCGAGCGTCTTGGTCGGGCCAATCCCGACACATGTCGGGATGCCGATCCATTGGCGCACACGGTCTCGGATGGCGGTGCCAATCTCGCGGCCTGAGCCAGGTACGCCCGTCAAATCGAGAAAGGATTCGTCGATCGAGTAGATTTCCTGCGCCGGCGCGAACTGACCGACAACGTTCATCATGCGGTCGCTGAGGTCGCCATAGAGGCTGAAGTTGGCTGAGAGGGCAATCAAACCTTGGTCCACCAGGTGGCGAATCTTGAACCACGGGTCGCCCATCGCGATGCCGAGCGCCTTTGCCTCTGCTGTGCGTGCGATCGCGCAGCCGTCATTGTTCGACAGCACGATCAATGGCCGCCCCTCGAGGCTGGGGCGCATGACCCGCTCACACGAGCAGTAGAACGAATTGCCGTCAACGAGAGCTATGCGGCGCCCGGAAGATGGCATTTGATCGTCCATGTGACTACTCCCCACACAACCAGCTCCTGCCCATCGCGCAGCTCGATGTTCGGAAACGTCGGATTCGCCGCATCCAGGCGCACGCGGCGGCCGCGGCGATACAGGCGCTTGATGGTGTACTCACCGTCGACCACGGCGACGACGATCTGTCCATGCGCCGGCGTGACTGACCTGTCGACCACGGCGTAATCCCCATCGTCGATACCAGCCTCACTCATGGACGGCCCCCGCACGCGCATAAAGAATGTGGCGTCGGGCTGGCGCATCAGTAACTCGTTCAGATCTAGCCTCTGCTCGGCATGGTCCTCCGCCGGGCTGGGAAATCCGCACTGGACCGTTCCCGATATAGCGCGTACTGGGATGGGGCCGGGGAGGGCGCGCACTGGGGCGTTCATGGCATCCATACTGGATATAAAACCAGTATTGTACTAGGTGTGATTGGCATGCTGGTACCGGGCGCCGCCCGGTGCCTGCAGCTCCGAAGCGCTGGCGCGAATCTGCTCAGCCGGCGCATGGATCGCAGTCAAGACCCCGTGCTCGCCGATCTTGTGGGCGGGTATCGAAGCCAGTTATGCTTGCGCGCTTAGCGGACCTGGGGATGAACTCGTGAGTTTGGCACATCTACAAAGACGGAAATTGCTTCACGAATGGAGCGATGCGCTGTTGGGTCTGACCTCATCGAAGGCTAAAACTAGTCTGGCATCGGAAGCGTTTTTGTTGGCTTGTGCGCATACTTTCAAGCAGGTACGCAACTCGGATCTTCCATGGGCCGTCGGCGAAGAAGGAATCACAGCGAGCATGATGGCCATGCTCTTCGTGAATCTTCGCTGGACGTCAGGGATAAACCCCCCAAAGAAGGGTACGGCGGTTGAATGGCGCCAGTACGACAAGAATGGTCATGGTGCGCATTCCGAATCTAAGTCGGGTGCTGATTTTGCTATTCTGATTCAGAGCCCGAATGCCTCTATGCTCCGCTTGGGAGTCTTTCAGGCCAAAAGAGCGAGTAAGCCTGCGACCAAGACCGGATGGACATTCAACCGCGGTCAGGCCATCTCGGAGACGTTTGAACCGTTGAATTCGAAAGGGGAAGAAAAAAGGGTTCAGTTCACTGATTTGGTCGGAAGCTGTCTTCGACTGCACGAAGCGCTCCGTCCAACTGACGCGCCTGCGAAAGTTAAAGATGATCTCGATTGGGTTCAGTATTTGGGATATCTGCCTACTGACCATGGCTATCGCGTGCTGCGCCACGAAATATCGCAAATGAGCAACCGATACGACGCCCTTATGCGAGCCATCATTGAAATCGTGATCAATCCGACTTGTGCTCGTACGTCAATTTCCGACGTGGAGCACGTTAAATTTTGTCGCGATTGGTTCGAGCATCTGTCGGTTGGTTGGACTATGCCTGAGGCATCTCGCACTGGGGAACGAACGAAAGGGCTTCAGTGGCTTGAGATTGAGCCTTCCGGCATGAGACATCTGCATATGCTGCCTACAGCGTTCCCATTAATGAGCGTTTATGTTCTTGCCGGGGGGGATTCAATGAAGAAAATCTTTGATTACTTGGCAGGTCCACCGCCCAAGCGTTCGTTCTCAGGTTCCCCTGATCCATCCAGCGGTGATAGGAAGCCTAGTCGAGACTTTTGAAATTAGGTCAGTTGGAGCGCGGTCTCCAACGCCGGAGTTCGAATCGAACTCCACGCCTTTCCGAGGACATCAATCCTGTCCCGCTCCACGGTATGCATGACGAAGGTCTCCCTGCGCCGAGTGAGCCATCCTGACGCATCGACAGTGTCTTCGCACTTGCCATGGCGATCGCTTGAGCGCAGGTCCATCAGGGGCTGCGTGGACACGGGCGGCCCATAGTTTGCCTGTTTCGGCCAGCGGTCCAGGAACTCGCGTCCCGCGTGACCGCTCCGGTACCATAGAACCATGCTTTCGGTTGCCGCGTCGTGGTCCTGGTCTAGCAGGATGTGTTGAACTTCATGCGTCAGAACTTGGTCACCGTTCACCGCCCAACGGGTGACTGTTGTGAACTCCTGTACATAGTCAGGGGTCTCGATCAGAAGGCCGTCAACCGCTCGTCGGCCGACGCGACGGCGGGCTACGAGATATGTCTTGTTCGGATAGGGGCGCCCGACGGTGAGATCTGCTCCTTCACGAAGAACGAGGTCGAGCTCCGCGCAGCGGAAGTCGATCAACGAGCAGTGGGCGCCGGGGTCTCGGGCGAGCATAATTCTGGGAATGACATGGAGTAGCATAGGGCGGCCTGAAGATGAGGCTTAGCGTGAGTTGATCCGGTGATGGACAAATGTGGCTTAAGCGCCCGCGGCCGGCGGCGAAATTACGGACGTTGGTCCGCCGATTTCAGGGCCTGGAATGCCAGCTGCGGTGAATCCGTCTCGACCTATCACCTGGCCGCGCCATAAGGTGTGATATCGACGGGGACCGGTCTCGAAGGTGCTGTAGCTATCGTTGACACCAAACTCCTGGCGGTTGTTGAGGACCAGCATGATCTGACGACAGACTTGCCGGAATCCGCGCTCGTGCAGCATATCCTGCGGCTCGAACAGGATCTCGCATCCAGGTCGGAGAACGAAGTGCCCTGTGGCGAAGATGTGTGTATGCTGCCGGCGGCCGAATGAGATCAACCAAATCGCACCGAAACTGTAGTTGCCCTTGCCGGGCTCGCGAGTGATTTCTGCGGACGCCGTGCCAACGTGGTTTGGTATTCCGCTTGGTCCATTGAAGTGCCCGATCTGGTAGGACTCACCTACACGTAGTTTCCGAATTTGCGCGAGTGCCCACATCGGGATGCGCAAGGACCTCATCCACTTATGGCCATCAATGATCGTCGTGCCGTTTTCTTGTTGGCGCATAGCATTTCCTTTCACAGTAGGAAAGCAGGTTATCAACCCGATCTATGCGAACTCAAGCCAAAACGGGCCTGTTTTACGCCCCCGGATGGTGAGCTTTAATGAGTTCAGGGCATACGAATCATGACTGTGGTTCAGCCCCTTCTTCGACGTTCGCGCCATGCTTTTCAAGCGCTCTCTCCAGTGCAGCCATGAGTGCTGTAATCTGTTCATCTTTGCGTGCAAGCTGAGATCGCGCGTCGTTCAACAACTCACGGGTTTCCTGTTCTCGATTGACCAGATGCGATTGAGCGTCGGACTGCTCCTTCCGCAACGACTCCAGTTCAAGCTCATGGCTTCTCGCACTTGCTTGGAGTTGCAGGTTCAGCGCGCGAATTTCGCTTTGAGCAGCGACGAGGGCTGCGTTTCGTTCGGCGAGTTCTTTCTGGGCTGCCTGATGTTGTTTGGCCGTCAATCGAACGCATTCGTCCAGCTTCTGACGATGCTCATCGATTTCCTTGAGCATCTTGCGCTCGTGAGCGACGTGACGAGCCGTCGCATCATCCATTTCTCCCTTGTGGCGCTCGAGTGCGGTTTGAAGCGCAACGACGGCTTCATCGGCTCTAGCACGAGCGCTACGTTCTTGGGAGATCGCTTCTTCAAGGGAGCGATCACGTGCGGCGAGTTGCTGCTCGGCCGCGCGCAAACGACCCTCTGCCTGAGCAGCTTGCCGCGTTGCGTCCGCGATGGCTGCCTGAAGATCAGCTTCTCGCGCTGATAGTCGATCTTGTGCGGAGAGAAGGGCGCGTTCGCGCTCTTCCAGCTCGGCGGAGCGTTCGTCGATGGCTACCTGCAACCTCGAGTACTCGCTTGCCGTTGCGGCGCGGGCCGCATCCATGGCATGCACCCAAAGGGCCTCCATGGTCGTGACGACGTCTTGGGGGATGGTTCCGGCAGATACCGCGTCAGGCCCGAGATGAGATAGGCGCTTTGACAAGCCGCTGAACCAATTCTTCAGCATCGGTCCGACGGTGTTCGGAGAGCCGCTGCCGATATGTTGGCGAATCTTCTCGACCGTGGGCTGCTCGCCATCGCGCAGCAGACGATCCGCTGCTTCCCAAACCTGTTGTTCCGTGATCCCACGTGCCATGTTTATGTCCCATTGAATGTGGCGTTGGCGCCGGCGGCCGCAATCTTGCCGCAGTGAGCCTTTCTAAAAGGCTGGCGACGTTTGGCGAGCAACGCTCAGTTGAGCAAGCGAACGCCCGGTTGAACCTCATTTGCACCTTCAAAACCAGGGATTTTTTGGGCGCCCTCTTTTGCTGTATATTAGATGCGATAATTGAAGATTATCCAATGTAATGCGCTTTATTCGTATGAAATAGTACAGCATACGTAATACAACACACAGTAAGTCGTTCATGCAGGTGGATCACATGTCGAAGAAACCGAACGTTGGACTACAACCTTTCGTCGTGGACGCCGAGTCCGGCAGCGTGGCCAAACGATCAGAGCCACTGGCGGCAACGCTCACCGCGCACCTCAACAGTCTGCCCGACGGCGGCGACGCGCTTCGGGAGCTGATTGCTGAAGGAAGCTCGGCCAACACGCGAGCTTCCTACAAGGCGGCGTACGCCTATTGGCACGCATGGCACCTTGCTAGGATCGGCACTCCATTCTCAGTGCCCCTGGCAGACCCGGTGCCCACTGTCCTGCTGTTCCTGGCGGATCATCTGGCGCAACAGGACGGCAAAGGAACATTGCCCGAGGATGTTGATGAGGCACTCGTTAAGGCGAAGGTAAAAGCAAAGTTGGGCCCATACGCGTTAGCTACGGTGCGGCACCGGCTTGCAGTCCTCTCGGAGGCGCATGAGGCCCTGAAGGTGGACAACCCCTGCCGGCACCGGAGTGTCGTGACGGTTCTGGATAAGACCAAAAAGGCGTTCGCCCGCCGCGGGGTGAAGGCTGCGAAAAAAGATGCGCTTACCCGCGAGCCCCTCGAGCAGCTTCTTGCGACCTGCGGCGACGATCTGATCGGAATTCGTGATCGAGCGATGCTGATGTTCGCTTTTGCCTCTGGGGGACGTCGGCGATCGGAGGTCGTGAGCGCCATGAGGGAAAACCTTAGGCCGGTCTCCGGCGGTTACGTTTACACCCTCTCCCACTCTAAGACAAATCAGACGGGCGCTGAGCGCGCAGATAGTGCCAAACCGGTGCTCGGTAGCGCGGCGGAAGCTATGGACGCCTGGCTTGCAATTTCGCGGGTTACAGAGGGCCCACTCTTCCGGCGGATTTTCAAGGGTGGGCGCATCGGCGGTAAGTTGAATCCCGAAGCATTGCGCGTGATTGTGAAAGCTCGTGCCGAGCTGGCCGGCCTCGGCGATAATTTCGCGGCACACAGCCTGCGCTCGGGCTTCGTGACCGAAGCCGGGGAACAGCAGATGCCTCTAGCCGAGGTGATGGCGCTTTCCGGTCACGCCGCGGTTAGCAGCGTTATCGGCTATCACCGCGCCGGCGAGGTCGTTAAATCGAAGGCCGGCCGGCTTCTCGATAACGAGAAGTCTTAATACACGAGCAAGCACCCGGAGGCGCTATGACTCTAGATCACCTAATGCGGGCCGTACGCCACGCTGCGGCCGCGGGAGGGCCAGGCCCCCTTTCACTAGGCGAAGCCTTGGCGGCAGCGCTCGTTCTGAACCGAGTCGACTGGTTGACGGACCTGGGGTACACGATCGCGCAAGCGTTGGATCGCATCGACGAGGGCGACGCGGATCTTTTGCCCCGAGCGGAGAAACTGTGGCGGGCAGAGGAAAATGCGCACGCCGAAGTGGCGTACATAGCCGGGCGAGCAAACATGGTCGCGGATCTTTTGGGCGGCGGTTCGAGTGAGGCATCTGGTGAACCGCTTCACCTGGCATCGCAGCTGGTGACGTATGGCGAGGCGCCGGGGTACCGGGATGCGAGTCTGGTCTTCGACGTATCTGTCGTTGGCCGCGGAATGTCCTCTCGGGCCTATCGAATCGACTTGCGAGTGCGGGCCCAAGATGCAGAGCCCATCGTCTCCCACTTACTGAACGTTCATAGATCGGCGTGGCGGATCGATCGGCGCCCGCTCGATGCCGACGATGATGAAAAGCGGCCGAGCTGGATCGACCGATAACACTAGGCTTCTCCCTGCCCTGCCCTGCTTACGCGGCCGCGTGCTTGCACTGCCAGGCTTCCCATTCCGGCCGATCTTGTTCGGAAATAGGAAATCCCAGTTGAAGCAGCCGACGCTGCAGCGCAGCTCCCTCCCCGTGTTCAAACATCTCGTGCGTCCAACCTGGCGGGTGTAGGTGGAAGGACGGGAGGTATGGGAGGTCGATGTTCTTCGCTGCGCCTCCAAGCACGTGGCTACGAATCCAGCCGTAGAAGTTGCGCGGGGATTGGAAAAGATCCTCGGGAAACTGCCCTGCTGCCTCGCCCGATATTTGATCGACCAGGTGGTCGCCGAGCAGCCCTTCTTGGCCGGCAGCGAGGACCACGGATGTAGGGATTCCCGGCTCCGGTAGAGAGAGGGGGAACGTTTGAAGCAGATGCCGGGCGTGTTGCATGTCCAGCAGTGCCCGGGAATCGAAATCGAGAACGATGAGGCCATAGTGATATGGCGCAAAGCGGACACCCCCTTTGGGTTCATCCGAGTGGATATCCGGGTAGACGTCCAAGATCTGCTGCAGTGCTGCGGGGTCTCCAGCGTAGAGTGCTGGGTTGAAGAATCTCGAGAGCGCACCCGTATATGACATGTGCGTTTGCACGGCGCCGGCGCGCCTCACTGCGATGTTGACATAGCCGCCCACTTTAGACCCCTATTGTCTAAGAGAGGCCTTCCCCTCTTTGATCCAGGATAGGGATAGCGGCGCATGAAGCCAAGGGGAAATCGGCTGAAAGCCGGCCGAAGGACTTGTCGAGCAAATTGACTCAGTTTCGCTCAATCTGCGGCGCGCTTCGAGCGATCGACCAGCGAGCGGCACAGGGAAACCGCTTGATACCCGTCCGCCTCATCAGCGGGTTTACACCGGCAACAGCGAACAACCAGCGCCGAAAATGCTGCGTAATGTATGAAATTCAATCCGAGTGAAAAGGTATCATGCTGGCCTGACATTTTAAATTTCAGGAGTTTCCGAATGCCGAGAAAGATTGAGCCGTTTTCCAGTGACGTGCTCCCGCACTATGACGGCAAGTACCGCGTTTTCGACAAGGCTGAGGACCTGTCGGCCTCGTCCGAGCCGGTGTACCGCCAGTACACGAAGGCCAACGGCTGGGCGACTGGAAAACCTGCTTTGGGTTGGATTGGCGTGTCCCATGGGCTGAGCCGCGAGGAAATCGACCGTCTTCAGGACCAGCTGGTGCAATGGAATCCGAACGCTGTGGTGGAGCCTGAGAATTACGCACGCAAGGCAGTGAAGCTCTTCCGTAGAGCGGCTCAAAGCCGGGCTCGTACGGGTTCCAAGTTGGCTGCGCAGCGAGCGTCTCTCTACTTTCAAGTTGCGATGTCGCTGAGTGCGATCGCTAAACGCGCAAACGCTTGGCCGGATGATTTCCCTACCGCCGTCGATATGCAAGCTCAGCAGGAAGGGGTTCAATTGCTTGGGCCGACTGCTATAACGGGAGTCGAGCGAGCAGTGAAGAGCCTTTTGGAAGGTAACGGCAACGAGCTCTTTTCGGGCTACGTCAATCGCGTTACGAAGCAAAAGTGAGACAGCGAAGCGGTCGCAACGCAGAGGTAATTTGCGTTCGATGCAGGGAACCACCAGCATGGCTGCCTGGCTTTAGGCTCCGACCGCTTCTGCTTGCGACGAATACGGAATTAGTCGGCCGTACCCTAAGAGCATGTCGAGCTCAGGGTCATCTTTGTGAAACGTCAACGCTTTGGCGATATCGTTCGTCCACACCGGCGTGTAGCCGACAAAGCCGTTCATATCCTCCAAATAGACGCGCAGTGTATCTGCGGGCGCATCGCTCCATTCGGCGGATTTCAACCACTCAAGTATTTCACAGGCGGCTAATCCGCCGCTTTCGGCCATGCGGTATAGAGCTCCGCTTAATCGAGCCACGTATTCAGTTAGACCGTTGTCGCACATCTCAAGTGCCTCGGGCAAGCCGAACTGCTCCAAGCAGTATTCATAGTCCTCATTGCGCACTGGCGGGCCACAGTGTTCCACTCGAACGTAGTCCACCTCTTCGCATAAAACTGTGCTCATGAGGTACTTGTATTTCGGCCCGTACAGCCAATGACTGCGCCAATTGACTGGTAGCCTGAGCGCCTTGCTCGGGTCAGTCGTCAGACTGAAAGTGTCCGGTAAGCCGACGTCGGAATTATCGATAACCCGCCAATAGATGTGTCCGAGCCGCGGATGCGAGGCGCAGACGTGAACGCCGCCTTGAAGGTTGCGTTCTAGCACAAATTGTGCCGGGTCCGTGGAAATTTCGGTTGTCATTTCCATGCCGAGTTCGACCTCGTCAGCCGGCAGGCCGCTGCGCGCGCGGCGCCTGGGTCAGATCGTCATTCATGCTGGCCAAGAACGGCTGCTCGAGATCCCGCAGGCGCTTGACCGCATAGCGGTTGCGCGGATCGTCCTGGCTGTAGCGGGCCTCGACCATATCAGCGAACTGCCCGAATGTGAGGGATTCGTTGCGCTGCACGTTGAAGCCGTAGGCGCTCAAAAAGTACGCCAGGTCCGTTTTGTCCAGCGAGGGGATGTTGTTCACCAGATCGCCGTAGTTGGACCGAAGATTGTTCAGGGCGTCGCGATAGACGGTAGGTACCATGGGGGTATCGAGAGGCATCATTGATCCTGTGTTGGGTCAGCACCCGAAGATAGGCCGGGCTTGGCTTGGCACCATCCGGCGGCGCCAGGCGTGAGTGGTAGGTTTGTTGCGGAGTTGGACCCAGCGGCTTTCCAGCATGCACAGATAGGCAGCAATGTCGTCCATGCCGCGGTAAAGGCCCAACGCCCAAGCGTCGTTCACTTCCACAAGGGCTGTTCCCCGTCGCTCAATACACCGACATCCAGGGCGTACGCGCTCGGTGCGTCTTCATCGAGCGCATAGTCGTGAACCATTGCCCATACGGCGGCCATGTTGGGAGCGGGAGCGTCTGCCGCCCGGTCGTCGTAGCGGGCAATGCCGACCAGGCTCTGGCCGCTCACGTAACAACGCCATTCGCTCAGGAATGTCACTGGGGGCGAAACATAGAGAGGGGTGTTGTGGGGCAGTGTGGCGAGCGTTTCGGCGTCCTCCGCCGATTCTTTGTCCCTGGCGGAGTCCTTCGAAAGAACAAAGCCGGTAAACAGCTTGACTTGGTCTGCAGGCTTAACGAAGACGTCGGTGATTGACGCATAGCGGACCGCGGCTTCCTTCGACATTCGCGTGATCGGGCGCTTGCGCCAAGCGATCAGCGCGTCAGGGTATGGGCAGGGGGACGGCTCTCTAACGCCGGCGGCGCACATCGCCGCTCTGACAAATTCAACTGAGCCGATGGGAAGTAGGTCCTCACCGCTTGCGTATGCATCGCAAAGTGAGGACATATCCGCCGTAGCACGCACAACCGGGATGTCCTTGGCCAAGGCATGTCCGAGCGCTGCCCTCACTTCAACGCTGCCGGGGGACTGGAGGAGCAACGAGGTGGCGATCCTCATCGGTTGGTCGCGATCGGTGTGCGGCTCAGATGACTGTTGTGGTGGTCTACGACCACCGCGTCTTCGGACCGGCGAAGCGGGTAGACCTCGACGTTGGGATCGCCTTCGCCCAAGCCATCAGTGGTTACCAGAACCCAGGGCTCTCCATCGGCGTTCAGTCCTGCCGAAACGAAAGCAGCCGCGCTTCCATCCGGGGCCAAGAAGGTCACACCGATCTGGTGCTGATCTTCTTCTGGGTCTGGTGTTTGGATCTCTGCGGTGTAATTGCCTGGATTTCCCCCCTCCCCGCCTAGCGGCAGTGCCGTCAGCCGCATGCTTTGGATCGGCATTGTCGCCGGCACCGGACTTTGTTCGAGAGCCTTGAGATAGGTTTGAGCCTCCGCAAGCGCTGCATTTGCCCTGGCTGCAAAACAGTTGGCCAGGCGCTGCTCCGCCTCTTCCTTGGTCTGAGAGGCCGGGTTACGGCTCATGAGTTGCTGTCGGCGATCCTCTTCCGACTTCGGCATGATTTCCTGAACTCGGAGAAACGGGGCCGAGTCCGTGCGCTGGATGATGTAGAGGGATGCGATCGCCGCGGTGGCGACTGCGGCGGGCGTGTCGGTAGTCATAGGAATCTCCTGTTTTCAAAAGTATAGATGCAATAGCACAAAACCTAGAAATGAATCGATTTTAGGTTGAGCCAGTTTTTCTCGATTGCTATCTTGGTCGTATCAAACCGACAGGATCTACCTCATGATCAAGAATGCCACCCTCTATCGCCTCTCGAGCCCTCTTGAAACTCACGTACTGCTCGATCAGCTCGAACGCGGCCGCTTCAAGGACATCGCTTCCTTGGAAGCGAGTTCCATTGGCTTCGTGCCTGTGGTGGACAACCTTGGCTTGGGGCTGATCCACGAAGTGGCCGGCATTCGCGTGGGGGCGGTACGGAGAGACGAAAAAAAGATCCCGGGGAACGCGCTCAAGCGTCTGCTGAAACAGCGATGCGAGGAGATCGAGAAGCAGCAGGGCTACGCTCCGGGCCGCAAGCAGAAGGCGGAGATCAAGGAACGAATCGTTGATGAGCACTTGCCCAAGCAGCTGCCCACGACGAAGCAGACCAATTTCGTGATCTGGGAAGACCTCCTGCTGATCGACACGAACAACAACGCCACGGCCGAGCTGGTGATCGGGCTGTTCGCAAAGCATATCGACCCCTTCCCCGTCGAGATGCTGTACACCGCGCAGTCGCCGGCGGCCGCCATGACGGACTGGCTCGTGACTGATGAGGCGCCGGACAGTTTCTCCGTCGACCAGGAAGTCGAGATGAAGTCGTCCGGGGAATCTCGTGCCAGCGTGCGCTGGCTTCATGAGTCGGTTGCGCCGACTGACGCAAGCGATCACATGCGCCAGGGCAAGCAGTGCTGCAAGATGGCTCTCACCTGGCAGGACCGGATCTCCTTTGTGCTGTCAGAAAAGGGCGTGCTCGCGCGCATCAAGCCGCTCGACGTGCTCAAGGCCGAGGAGGTCGAAACGGACGAGGCAGCACGACTGGACGGTGAGATCGCTCTCATCGGCGGAGAAATGCGCAAGCTCATCAACGATCTGATCGCTGCGCTCGGTGGCGAGAAGCACGTATGAGCCTAAAGCCTCCGCCCCTCCCTCTCTCCGAAGTCAGCCCGACCGAGATGCTGGCGAGCTTGATCCGCCAACTCGAGCCGCTCGAGGGACGCTACTTCGACCTTCTTGGTGGTCGATCGCGCGAACGCCAGGAACTCCAGGTTGCGCAGAAAGCGGTGAACGAGCTCGTGACTCACCGCCAGCGCGAGCTGTCCCAATGCTTCGAAATGCCTCGAGAGGAGTTCGCACGCCGCTTCATGCCGCGCAAGCTCGACGGGTTGTGGTTCGGCGCCACGAGCGACTCCCGACCGTCGCACTTTCTCGCGGACATTCTGGCGCGGTTGCGAGCCGGATTGCCGGCCTTGATCGCCACATAAAAAGTTGTTTAGGAGCAATACACGGATGTTTACGGAAACGCCTCACATGCAGGCAGGTGAGCCTCGATCGACGAACGCGCGGGACGCGGTGTTTATGCGTGGCTTGGCCGTGCTTCAACGGTTTTACGCACAGCATGGCCACACCCGCGTGGCTGTGTCTGCCGTCTTCGATGGCTTCGCGCTGGGCCGCTGGGTCGCCGTCCAGCGAGCGAAGTATCAGCGCCAAGGGCTGGACAAGCGACCGGACTTGGTCATGTTGCTCGAGGAGCTCCCCGGCTGGACCTGGAAGGCTTGGGATTGGGGCTGGAACGAGGCGGTCCAATTGACCCGCGACTATCTTGCGTCACCCGATCGCACTGAAGATGAGCGCGCATTGGGGGTTCGCTTCGCGCCCGACACACTTGTGCCGGTCCCGCGCGAGTTGCAGGGCCGATTGCCCCCGGATCTTGAGGTCGACGGCTTCTTCCAGCTGGGCAAATGGATTGCCCAACAGCGTCGGCGCTATCGTGATGCGGCAACTACTCAGTCTGGCGCCGCGGGCCGCAAGCCAGAATCCAAAAAGCCGAAGTTGACCCGGGAGCATTTGAAAACGCTGAAATCGTTGCCCCATTTTCTGGACGACTGGAAGAAGGCTGACAGCGAGAGCAAGTGGAAGACGGCCCAGAAAGCCCTTCGTGCGTTTGTGAAGAAGAACGGCCATGCGAAGGTGCCGCGCTACTACGAACACCCTCAGGGACCCGGCAAGAAAAATTTCAAGCTGGGGATGTGGGTCTACGGGATGCGCACGCGCTTCAAGCAAGGCAAGCTACCGGCCGCTCGAATCGAAGCACTCGAGGCATTTGAAGGGTGGGTTTGGTCTCCCCGCAACGGCGACGAAAAGGAGACCCGAAATGGTTGAATCCACCCGTCGACAGTTCCTCGCTACTTTCGCGGCCGCCGGCGTTGCAACCCTGGCATCCGCGACTGCGCGCGCTGCCCCAGCGGCGGCGGCCGAGGTGCATAACACACCTGGGGTCTTCTGCGTTCCGGTGTACGGGCAGAGCCGTTTCCCCGCCGCGCCTGGTGAACCCCTCCCCCGCTCTTGCCTGGTTGTGGTCGACGCCGGCACCGGCCAAGCGCGTCACATCCCCAGCGCTGTTGTGAACCTACACGGGTTGGTGGAACCTGTGGAGGCCAATCCGAAGCGGCAAAAGCTGGGCATCGGCCACCAATCGCGAGAGTTGCTCGAGGTGTACACCTCCGAGTACGAGGTCGTTCGGGCGGTGCGGTTCCCTGACATTAGCTTTCGGGGGCATGGATTGCCTCACGCTCGCGGCGCGCTGATTTCTGCTGAGCTGATCTCGGACCCGATGAAAGGTGGCCTGCTGCTCTATGTCGATGCCGACGGCAATGAGGTCTCTCGCCACGCCACTGGCGGCCTTCGTCCGCACGAAATCGTCGATTGCGGAGAGTTCTATGCCGTTGCCCACTACGGCGATCGCGTTCCGGATCGCACAAAAGCTGCGGAGCCAGAGCCGGCCGGCCGCCTGATGTTCGATCTGATCGAGCCAAGTGTCACATTTTTGAGCAAATCCGACCTGACCGTTGTGGCAAAGCACGTCCTTCCTCTGGAGGGCGCAGTCACGCACCTGAGTCCACAAGCCGATGGCACGGTTCTGGCCATGGGGATGAATGCTTGGGCGGGTGTCGGTCACGGGCTTCTGCATGAACATGCGGCCCGCGACCATACGACACTGCTGCCGCTTGAGCTCGCCACGAGCATGTACGAACGATATGTTCCCCTCTATCGCGTGTCGCCTGAACGCGGAGTGGTTGAGACGATCCAGGCCCTACCCCACCAAATGCGGCGCGGTCAAAGCTTCGCTACCACCGGGGCAGTGAGCGTGGCGACCCACGCGGCCTCACAAACCCTCTTCGTCCGGGCGCCTGGTGTTCCCGATCGCTGGCTGAACACCTTGTCGATGGGCGTGGCGGATCCTCGCGGCGCAGCCCCGGTGGGCGATTCTGGCTGGGTGGCGATCAGTGGTAACAGCGACAACATCGCAGTGGTCGACCTCCAAACTGGGCGGATAGTCCAGCTGATCGGCATCCCGCTTGGCGCTCACTCGCACCTTTACTGGAACGCCTGAAACCAAAGTGGCCAAGTCGAGTGCTTGGCCACTTTATTCGCTAATTTTTTTGAGCTAGCTGGGAGCGTTCCTTAGGCGGCTGCCCTATCGATGAGGAATTCCTCGCGGCTCCGGCCTGCGTCTTCCGCATCACGAAGCCAAAATGGACGCTTGCCCATTCCTGACCAGGTTTCGCCACTTGCGGGATCTCGGTACTTTGCTGGCCGGCTAGACTTCCCTGCTTTTGTGGTCGACTTTCCTGAGAGTGACCGGGCCCGCTTTACCGTCACGGCTCCCCAATGAGCCTCGATATCTTTCGGAGTTACGCCTACAGCGCGCATTTTCGCGATGATGTCCGGAATCGCTTTGTCGCGAATGAGCTTCGCCTTTTTGGCCTCCAGCTTATCAATGTCCGATTGAATTTTCTTGAGCGTTTTGTCCATCAAATCCCTTGGCTTGAAGATGAACTCTGTTAGAGGACCGAATGTTACGGCCCCCTAACGATATCAAATTCGGATAATACAGGTGTCTATTACCCGGAGATCATCGCCAAAGCTTCGTCCTCGGAGACAATACGGACGCCCAGGGATTGAGCCTTAGTTAGCTTGTCTCCCGCGTCGGAGCCAGCAATCAAGAAAGCCGTCTTCTTTGACACACTGCCCGATACTTTGCCGCCCGCCAGCTCAATCGCTTTCTCCCACTCACTGCGCGGCTTTGAGAGCTTTCCGGTAATCACGAAAGTCATTCCGCCCAGTTCTGTGCCGACGCTCGTGGCCATCGCCTGCGGACTGATATATGCCAAAAGCTTTGCGAGCTCATCTTGAGACGCGGCGTTCTCTGCAAACGTTCGAATTTGAGTTGCCGTGTACTCGCCGACATCATCGATCGACATAAGGCGTTCCATAGACGCCGACATCACCTCATTCACTGAGCTGAACGTCTTGGCGAGACGCTTAGCTGTTCCCTCGCCGCATCCATGGATGCCCAGAGCGAAGATGAATCGGCGCAACTCCGGCTCACGGGAAGCCTGGATGGCTTTAACCATTTTCGCGGCCGACACCGCCCCAAGTCCGGGGAGCCCGGCGAGACGTTCCTCAGTGAGCGAATAAAGATCGCTCGGGCGTTCAACGATGCCCTCGGTTAGCAGTTGTTCCAGCCGGCCAACACCGAACCCGTCGATGTTCATTGCGTTTCGCGAGACAAAATGCGTCAAGGCGAAAAGCCGTTGAGGCTTGCAGTGGAGTCCGCCAGTGCAGCGCCATACTGCCTCATCTTCCTTCTTCGCAATTCGCGAATTGCAGACAGGGCAGATGGTTGGGAACGTAAAGGGCTTTTCTGCCCCCGTGCGCAGCGCTTCCACAGGGCGCACGACTTCAGGAATGACGTCGCCTGCACGGCGTACGATGACGGAATCTCCAACCATGATCCCCTTGCGGATGATCTCGCTTTGGTTGTGAAGTGTGGCGTTGGTCACGGTCACTCCGCCAACAACTACCGGCTTTAAGCGCGCCACGGGCGTCACGGCGCCAGTGCGACCGATCTGGAGGTCGATATCCTCCAGGATCGTCACTGCTTCCATGGCAGGAAATTTGAACGCGATCGCCCATTTGGGTGTGCGGCTCGTCCAGCCCAACTGCTCCTGCAGGAGCACGTTGTTCACCTTGAAAACGGCGCCGTCGATCTCGAATGGCAAGCCGTCACGCGCCGCGCCAAACTCCTGGAACGCTTCCAGCAACTCGTCAGTGCCTACTGCGATCCGGCGCAACTTGCTGACGGCGAAGCCCATGCGGTTGATCATATCCAGCTGCTCTGCATGGCTGGACGATGGGTGATAGCCGACGCAGTCGCCCAGGCCATATGCAAAAAACTGCAGGCCTCGACGTGCGGTTTCGGACGGATCCAGCTGGCGCATTGCACCTGCGGCTGCGTTACGGGGGTTGGCGAGGAGCTTTTCGCCGGCCGCCTCCCGCTCCTGGTTGAGCCGTTGCAGGACGGCAATAGGCATCACCACTTCGCCGCGGATCTCCATCTGAGGTGCCGTCACACCTTGAAGACGAAGGGGAAGATTTCGGATGGTGCGCGCCTGGGCGGTAACGTCCTCTCCTACGGTTCCATCGCCGCGGGTGACTGCCTGCACGAATAGGCCGTTTTCATAGCGCAGTCGGACCGCAAGCCCGTCGTACTTTGGGTCACACGTGGTAGACGATCTCCGATTCGGCCAGGCCGAGTCCTTGAGAGACGGAGCGAGAGAACGCCCGGGCCTCTTCTTCATTCATGGCGTTGGCCAACGACAGCATGGGGGCGCCATGATCGACTTCTTCCAGATGAGGGAGTCGGTTGCCTCCGACGCGCGAACTCGGGGAGTCCGACGTGTCGAGCCCGGGGTCGGAGCCTTCCAACCTTAGAAGTTCACGCATGAGAGCGTCGTACTCATCATCGCTGACGAGCGGGTTGTCCAGAGCGTGGTAATGGAAAGCAAGGAAGTTGAGTTCGCTCTTCAGATCGTGGTGTTGATGGACGGTCGTTTTGTACATGTGAATTCCTAATATGGTGAATTCAAGATACCAATTTCGATCTCTAAAACTCAACTCGGAAGCCCCTTGAAATTTCGAGTTCGAATCTGCACCCAACTCGCCTCCCTAGTCGGAATCATGAATTGCCGCGGAGATGGCCCCCGCTACGGCTTCGTATCCTTCCGGCGATAGATGCGGCCCGCTGCGCGCGTAGGCACGGGGTCCTATGGATTCGAGTTCTGGTGAGGCGTTCACAAAGCGCACGTGCGCGCGCTCCAGGTAGCGCTTGAGTGCGTCACGGTAGTGGTCGGCGCGCGCGTCGGGGCTCCAGAACTCGCTGGGCGGTATGTAGACGATTAGGGGCTCGCATTCTGGGGCTTTGCAGTACTGCTTCAGCGTGTCGACGGCCAAGGTCGTAGACCAGGGGGGGTGGCCCCTCCAGTCTGCCGCTAGCTGACGGATGGTCGCCCTCAGGGTAGCAAGGCTGAGCCTGGACTGCCACGCGGGGCCGACTGTACGCCCCATCCGTTGCGCCCGCCGTGCGGCTTCCCATTGGCGGATGTCCGACATGGTTTGCGGTGACGGCGAGTAGGGTTTGGGGTCTGCGCCCATAGGCGCGGGAATGCGTGCTACTGCGTCGACGTAGAGCGCTCTCACGTTCGGTGCAAGGTCCAAGCGGCCATCGGGGTCTTGAATCAGATAGTTGAGGTCTTGATCGAGGAAGGATCGGTAGATGCTCCGTGATTCGTCGAGATTGTCGTTCGCGAAGAAGACCATGACGGCATGCTTCGGATGAATGGCCGGAAGAAATGTCTTGGCGATCGCAGCGTAGTGGATCGGGCCGTTGCCTGCTGTTCCGAGGTTCAAGACCACACCATCGACCTTGCTCTGCAGTTGGCCGGCAAGCGCGCTCCGTTCATCTTGGCAAGCGCCATGCACGAACGAATCGCCGATCAGGACAACGGCTGGGGAAGCGCGGTTCCAGGCTTGATCGTCGTTTCGAAAGCCGAAGCGATCGGACTGATACCGCACCAGGCCATACCCTTCGTCGCAGTATGCGATACGGGCGTTGGGTTGAGGCGCCAAGGGCGCGACCCCGTGTTTCGTGACCAAATCGCCCATGTATGGGCTGTCGAAATCGGTCAGAAAGAGATTTTTCTCGAAGCCGGCCTCATAAGCGGCTAAGCGCTCGCGCGGTTCAATGTTCAGGATGCGGTCCTGCATCAGCCAAATTGCCTGAGCCTGCCGAGCCTCCGCGCTTCTGTTTGTCCGAGCCTGGGCGGTGTACAGCAGCCAATCAGATAGGACCAATAGGGAATACACGATTAGAAGGACAATGGCCGCGGCAGACCACAGAACCGCTTGGCGGGGGCGATCAGTCCGGTTCATAGGTGCGGCCTTGTATGAGCCCGGCGGGCTGATCTGACTTCAAAAGCAAGGCGCGGCCGATCACAAGCGCGTCCATATCTGTGTGCATGAAGCAGCGCAAAGCATCTTCAGGGGATTCCACCATGGGCTCCCCTCGCACGTTGAACGAGGTGTTGACCAGCGCTGGGCAGCCAGTCAGGGATTCGAAGCGTTCCAGCACGTTCCACAGTAATGGATCCTCTTCGGCCTGAATTGTCTGCGCCCGGCTCGAGCCGTCCACATGGGCGGCCGCGCCTAGATCCATTCCGCCCAGGCCAGTCTGCGTAAAAACCATGAACGGGTCGCGCCAGGCGGTGCTCAGAGTGTCTGCCAGGCGCTCACACCGAAGGACCGGTGCGAACGGCCGGAACGATTCCCGACTTTTCACCCTTCGGTTCAACCGATCTTGTATGCCGGCGGCCCGGGGGTTGGCCAGAATTGATCGCCTCCCCAAGGCGCGGGGGCCGAATTCTGACCTGCCCTGATGCCAACCGACTACCGAGTCGTCAGCCAATGCCTTGGCCACGGCGACGGTGAGATCTTCGGGCTCTAGCAAGACATACTTCGCGCCATGCTGGTCAAGCGTGGCAACTGTGCTTCGCTCGCCGTACTCGAGGCCTAAAGCGGCGGACGTCTGGCGCCAGCGGCGGCGCTCAATGTCTCCTGTCGCGTGCCAATAGGCGAGCGCGGCCCCCATCGCGCCACCGGCGTCCCCCGCCGCTGGCTGAACCCATACTTCTCGGAAAGGGCCTTCCGCGCGCACCCGAGCGTTCATAACGCAGTTCAAGGCCACTCCACCTGCCAGACATAGACGATCCTCCCCCGTAAGGGCAAACGCCTGCCTGCAAACGCCGAGCGCGGCAAGCTCCAGGGCGGCCTGGATTGAAGCGGCCAGGTCGTAGTGACCTTGCTCGAGGGGCGCTTCAGCCGGTCGGGGTTTCAATCCGAAAAGCTCCCCGAATGCGTTGGAGTACATGCACATCGAGTGCGTGTAGGAAAAAAAGCGCGGATTGAGCCAGTACGATCCGTCTCGATTCAGCGTCAACATGAAGCGCAGGATCGCATCCAAGTACTTCGGCTTGCCATAGGCTGCCATCCCCATGACCTTGTATTCACCCGAATTCACTCGGAAGCCAAGAAAGGCTGTGGCCGCTGAATACAGCAGCCCAAGCGAATGTGGAAAGCGGATTTCCTGCAGAGGCGTCAATAGCTCGCCCTGCCCCTGGTAGATCGCCGTGGTGCTCCACTCGCCCACGCCGTCGAGCGTGACGACAGCCGCGCTGGAATACGGCGAAGGGTAGAAGGCTGACGCCGCATGACTCAGATGGTGTTCCGAGAAGCGCAGGCGGCTTCCCCATTCTGCCGGCCCTAGGGAGGAGCAGAGGTCGCGCTCCAACCGCCGACGCATGAATAGCTTGTCGGAGAACCAGGTGGGCAGGATTTGCGCTTGGGTGCGAAGCCCGCTGGGCAGCACGTTTAGGCACGTTTCGAGCAGTCTTTCGAAGCGCAGGAACGGCTTCTCGTAGAACACGACCTGGTCCACGTCTGATGGATCCAGCCCTGCATGGCGCAGGCACGCCCGGGCAGCGGCAGCTGGAAAGGCGGGATCGTGCTTGACTCGGCTAAAGCGCTCTTCCTGCGCTGCCGCCACGATCTGGCCATCGACCAATACGGCCGCCGCGGAGTCATGGAAATAAGCTGAGATGCCAAGAATGCAGGTCATCAGAACAGGGTGTACATGAACGGGACTGCGATAGCGCCATGTATGGCACCGGCTGATAGAAACCCGGTCAGGACCAGGATGAGGATGACCGGCAGCAGCCAGAGCTTGCGGCGATGTCGAAGGAATTGGAGCAGTTCTTTGACGAAATCCATGGCGGTCAGAACTGCCTTTCGAAGTGTGAGTCCGCGGCGCCCGGCCGAGTCGCCGTTGAGGACCAGGTCGTGGACGGAGGCGTCCGTGACCACATCGATTTGAAACCAGCCACTCTCGCGACACATGCAAATGGCGTGAGCAGAATCATCACAAACACCCAGATGGATTGGGAAACTACCGTTCTTGCGCTAGACGCTGTGCGTTTCATCTAATGCCCTCGTGAAGCGATCATGGTAGGCCCGGCGTCATAGCGGACCAAGGCGAATTGAAACCGATCTAGATAAATCGCGAGATCGAAAGTCAAGGGGTGGGCAGGGTTCGCTAGGTGATAAATTCTGAGCCGATGACGGGAGGCGCTTTGCCTCGTGAAGAAAGCCAGCTTCGGAGTTTCCATGTTCGGAAGGAATGTCACATCGGAGGGTTCTGCCCGTCAGCATCGGGCGACGATCGTCCATGAGTTGATCCGCACTCTTGGGCGCCTTCCTTCCACATCGGTCAATGCCGCGTATCAAGCAGTGATTTCGGCGGAATCGGCTATCTTGTATCCGGAGTTGGCACACCTCTGTGGCAACTGGGGGGGTGGCGTTGCTAAAACGAGCCTGGTTGATGCTCCGATGCTGGCAACTAGACTCGAACAAATTCACCGGTGGTTGGACGAAGATCCGGTCTATCTGTTTTCGTTGGTGGTGGGCTTGGCCCAACACAAGGGCGAGGATCACGCTTGGGCACTGGCGTACGGTTGATGAAGTCGCCTTCCGCAATGATCCTCTCCTTCCCTTCTTGAGATTGTGAATTAATGGAATCGACTTCTTTTCTTCTCGACCTGTTCAAGAACATTCTCTCCGCGCGAATGGATTATTTTTTGTTTGGACGCGGGTCTGAAGAGAAAGGCTCAGCTGCTGAAGTCGTTCCGATCATCGCTGATGAGTCGCCCACTCGAAAGGACCCCCCCGGCGTGCGTCGCTTTCGCACATTCGATGCGACCGACTCGCTGGAGTCGATATTGCGCATGGTTGAAGGGCCTGTGGTTCATCTGCTGGTGGAGGATCAGCCGTCCACGCATTACCGGCTGCCGGGCTATGTGCTGGAGTCGACCGTGACGGGCGAATGGTATGTATTTGCCCGGGGGCGCTTGGCACTTGAGGGAACGGGCGGGGGCGCGAACAACATGCGCGACGTGAGCGACCTGTTGCGCGAGCGCGGCGTTCGTATCGTTGGGTGGGTCATCCCGCAAGCGGACATGGATGCGCTCGAAGGCGGTCGGATGCTTTGGAATGAGGCGCGCGCTGCGCTTGTACCGCTGTTGTCGTTCATCTCAAACGACGATGAATGGGAATGGCGGCCGATCCGGGATCGGTTCGCGGCGGTGGTCAATGCGAAGAGAAAAACGCTTGGTGAGCCCCTTGGGTCGCCTAGCCGCTGAACTTTGGGCGTTGCGGTGGAACGTGGGTCTGGTCTTCCGGCGCCAGGATATCGAGTTGCTCGACGGAAAACACGATGTAGCTGTCCTGCGCTTCCGGGACCAGCCTCTTGAACGCCGCGTCGCTGAGGTCATCAAGGCCGTTCAAATGCCCTGACTTGGAAAGCCGATCGATGATCGCTGTGGTCATCCCTTCGTAGCGGTTTAGGTAGACGATTCCGTCTTTGCCGGCGGCCTTGGCGCGTTGGATCTTATCCTTCCAGTTCCCGCCCTGATCCTTGCTGCGCGCAGGGTTAGTCATCCGGATCCGCGCGGAAATTGTCCTGCGCGCGATGCCGGCGCCGGCGGTCCTCATCATCCCCTGGTCCAAGGGGCCAAAGTGCAGGCCGCCGTCACTGGTTCTGGAAGGGTCGAGTTCCCCAAAGGCCACAGCAGTCAAATGGAAGAGGACCAGTGGCGTTCCATCTTCGGACGATATGTACCCGTTCTGCGCGTTGAACATGATGCGACTGGAAACTTGAGGAGCTCTATCGACGCGGCCTAGCCGCTCACGCAACAAGTTTAGCGCGGCCGATCTGCTCGTTAGCGACTGGCGCTGCGTTCCCCCGATTAAGCTGAAAATTCGCGAGTGCAGGCGCCTGTGTGGTGTGGGGCCGCATGAACGCTGGAGTGGGCAGCATGGGGCGTTTTGCCGCAACCGGCTTCCAAGGCTTGTGGAATCGCATGGCGTGTCCTTTTTTATTGTTTGTCATTCCACAGCTATCAACACGGAGAGAGGAGCCGCTGGTTTGGATACTGTCCTGCGGAAGAGTTGGGGTCAAGGCAGCTGAGGCTGCCTCAAAAGACTGCTGGAGCGGCTGTCGGGAATCGAACCCGAATCAGAGGCTTGGAAGGCCACAGCTCTACCATTGAGCTACATACGCATACTTCGCTAGGGAAGGACAGCTTTAAATTATCACAGATGTGAAGGTGCAAAATCAATAGCACAGGCAACTTAAAACTTTGCTGCTCACTCCACGTCTAGGATTTGCCCCATGCCCGTCATTTTCGTTTGTCGGGATTTCGGGTTGCCGGAAACAGTGATATTTCCCATTCCGGTAAGGTTGGCGCTCAACGAATCTGATGCGAAGGTGGCAATATTGCCCATACCATTCAGGCGGGCATCGACGGTATTCGCTGAGAGCTTGCGCGCGTGAATCGCGCATTGTCCTGTGATGCTGGCGGATAGAGACCCCACCTTGCCGGCAGCCCAGATGTCACCTTGCCCTACAACTGCCAGTGAAAGTCGCTCGGTGTTTACGCCGGTCAGCCGAACGCTCTTTGCGCTAAGCAGCACAACGTCTTGCACGGAACCAGCGGTGACGCGAACTTTCACGGGTGTGGTCGGAGCTCGGTTTTTCGTACCCCCAGACACCACCACGCCGTTCACAACCACAAGGCTGTTCGACGAATACACAGAGACTGGCCCGGGCCCAGTGACAACAACGTTACCACCGCTGTCACGGGGGCCGAGAATTTTGAGCGTATCACCATCGCGATCGATTCGGACGTGACTGGTATCCTCGCCCTCGACCGTATAGCTGTCGCGACTTCCTTGGATCACATCGATTTCTGCGTTGGCCAAATCGATAACAAGTTTTCTTGCATTTCCGGTTGCATGGCTCGATGTCGTGTCGGCAAAGGCCTGCGTGTGCAGTGTTGGCATGCCGAGAGCGGCCGCGATAAGCCATCGAAGGAAATGCTGGGGGCGAATTGTCATACGTTCCTTCTTGGATTGACCGGCATTGAAGCCGGTGGGATTCGAAATCCGCTGATGTCAGCTAAGATGATTTGGACCGAACACGTTCGCATCCGGCGCTTGATAGACCATCCAGAGATTGGCGAAATCTTGCGAGTCGGGCGGCTCGAAGCCCTGCAGTACCATGGCCTTCAGGTTCTCATCCGCCTTATAGAAGACTAGGCCCTTGAGTCCCTGTGCGACTTCTTGATAGGAAGACACTTCGCCAAACGGGATCAGCAGGAATTGCGGAGCCCATTGGACATCAGTGGTGCCACCGTCAAGCGCATCGAGTGCCTTGGCTTTGTCGGCCAGTTGGGCCGTGGTCACGTCGAAGATCTGGTTCCCCACTTCGAGCCAGGCGTGGTACATCGCTTCTCGCGCGTGCCGAGGCTTGTAATTCGGGTTCGGAATGTGCGAAACAACGTCCCCGTCCCCGTCGCCCACGCGCCAAGCGGCGAACCCAACGCGCACTTCAGACTCAACGCCCAGGCGTTTGAGGAGTTCAGCTGCCAATACCGCCTGCGTGAGGCAGTCGCGACCCAGCTCGCCACTCGTGGCGCGGCATAGCCGGGTCACGGCAGAAGCCACCATTGCGAAATCCACCTTGTTGCTCGCTGCATCTGCCGCGGCGCGCTGAGCTTGTCGGCGTCGTGCTTCACCCATGAACGATCCTTTGAAATTGATGATGTCATTTTAACGAAATGACGGGGGGCAAAATCAATACGGGTTGAGTTTGCATTGATTCGAATACCAACGAATTGCTAGGATGGAATTCACTGCGGATCTGTACGTATAACGTTAGAATTTGATCGTGCGTCGGCTTGCTGGCGTACGGAAGAGGAATAGACATGCAATCTGAAGCGCTTCCGTCCTATGCAGACGTTGTTCAGCGCCTGGCCGAAGCCCGAGTGAACCGGACTGAGTCCCATATCAAGCGATTGGACCACTGCGCCGGCCTAATCGAGGCCAGCCGGACGAGGCTGGGCGAAGCGTTGTACTGCGAACTCGTGTCGCAGGCCTATGCGTACGCTCTGTTCTTGACCAACTGCAAGAGCCAGAACATACCCCTGACGGACGTGCGTGTGCGCGAGCCCGTCAGGGAGGTCTCGCTGTTTTGCGAATTCCTCGAAACTGACCTGGCGTAGTGCCCCTATGCCGAATAACGGACGTCACCATGTCGCAACCTACCGCCCCTTCTTCCCTTGACGCGAATTTCTCGCAGCTTCGCCCGATAGCAGCGGCGCTGGGTTCCCGCTTGGTGCCGGGGGCAGCGCCTCTCGAGGATTTGATCGGCCGTGTACGCGCGGCTCTGCACCGGCCTACGCACGGTGCTTCGACACCTCGGCCGCGATAGGCAGGATCATGCTCTCGCGGCACCTCATCCCCCATCCTCGAAGAGACCTACTGGCCGACTTCATCAGCGCGATGTTCATGCGCGAATGTATTGCCGACACGAACCCGAGAAATGCTCGCCTGGCGATTGAGGGGATGACCGAGGCGATCCGGCACATCGAGGGGTGCCAGTCTGAGATCGAGGAATTGGCGCGGCCACCCGTGCGACAACCGCGCGATCGCGCGGCTTAAGCTGCGGCTGCACACCCTTCAGGCTCTACCCCCAAAACGGAAGCGGGGCCGATCATGCTGGTCAGATGGAGCCGCGAGTAGATCGTGGTTGGACTGGGTGACTAACGTAGCTAGGGGCACATGAACCCGCCCTTCCCCGTGAATCTGCTTCCAAGTGTTCAGCGTTCCGCCATCAGCGGGCTCTTGTCCGTCCCCGAAGGTGTAAGCGAGACACGCCGTTGCCAAATTGGCGACCTTTTTGTTCCGAGCGAACATTGCGCCGTAGCCAGCGGCCGGAGGCTCATACTGAGCCTTGGCGCCCCTTTCGATGGCCTGGGCTATCTGGTTCCGAGAGTGCTCCCTGATCGTCGCTGAGAACCTCTCGTGGTAGAAATTGGCTGCGCTAGCAGCCGACTTCCCTGGCCCCTGGAACAGGCCGACTTCGAACGGCGCGGGCAGATACAACGTCAGCTGGTCGACCCAGCCGTTAAGAAACGCATGCACCGCTAGGTGGTCCGCCCACGCTGCGCCACCCGATACCAGGTGATCGCTGCCATCGACACGGCGCTTCAAATCCACAGTCATTGCGAGCCAGAGATCTCGGGTCATGGGGCGCTCCCGGTCCCGGCCTGCCGTGCCGATGACGGCGATCACCCGCTGGGGTTTGACTGCTTGGGGCGCATTGCTGGCGAACGAGAACGACATTTAGAGGCTCCTGAGGTGCTCCTCCATGCTATGGCACTGGACTTGAGAGCGGCAAGGCGGAGCGAGCACGATAAGCTGAACTTTTCGAAGTTTCACGTGTGAAACCTAACACCGTCACTTAAAGAGGGCGAGTTGGGTGCCTGGGATCCGCGACAGATAAACCTCGCGCAGTCTGAATGCGCCTGAACTGCCCTCGGCATACCCCATCAGCGTTTCCATATCATCCAGCCCTACGCCGGCGTCGATAAGATTTCCTGCGAAGCTGTTCCGAAGGACCTGGGCTGTCAGCACCAGCTGCGGTTCGGAACTGTCCTTGTCGACCGGCCACCATTTGCCGACGATCCGGGCGAGGGTAGATGGGTTCATGAAGGATAGACGGCCGCTCGAGTAAGTCGGGCCAACTGGGAAGAGACGCGTGTATTCGCCGGCCGGCGCGCCGTATGTGGCCGCGACATGGTCCGCCCACGGCGCCAGGATTTCCATGACCCAGGGCATTACGGGGACCAGGCGATGCGCGCCGCGGCCGTCGCCAATATGGGCATGCACAGCGTCAACGTGGGGCTTGTTCTCGGCAGCCTCTTTCGACAAGGCCCTGTCGGCGGGGCCCACGCCGTTGTACTCGTGGGTATCGACAGCCGCGACCCCCACCTCGGGGGCGTATTTGATGCAATTAACGGAAAGCCAGGGGATTTCACCCGCCTTGAGACCGGCACCGTAGAGGATCGTGACGATCGCGGTATCCCTCAGCCGACGCCATTCACCGGCAGTGAGCCCGTCTGCACGCGCGTGCAGCGCGCGGGCTTCCTCGACCAACTTTTCCTCCAACTGCCGCCGTTGCTGAATCGGCAAGACCCGGAACTCGGCATTGGCGGGCACGTCGCGCCAGGTTGCCTCCTTTGTGCCTCCCCACCCTTGTCCGGAGCGCAACAGCTTGGTCGTCGTCGCCTCTGGGGGCATCAGCGCCAACAATGCGCGCTCGATCATGAAGGCGTAGCGCTCTCGCTGCTGTCGCTTCACGTTCTTTCGCCCTGCAGGCGACGGAGGCGATGTCCGATTGGTCATTGCCGGCGCATCGCCTCCGCTACGTAAAGTCCCCTCGTTTTTTTTGCTATACGACAGGGTCTCAAGGAAGAGGCGAACCTGATCGGGATGAAGTTTCGCCAAGTCGCGGCCCTCCCCAATCATTTTGCGTACAAACTTGCCCCAAATTGCCTTGTACACGCGCTTCGTCCCGGCACGAAAGGGCTGATCTTCGATCCACGCGTCGAACTTTTCAACCGCTGCGATCTCTTTGGTGCCAGGAGCGTGCGACGTGCGGTGGAGTTGCCTGTCTTTGCTGGATACTGGGGTTGTCATGGTCAAAAAGGGGCCTTTCCGTTAATTGCATGAAACGCGCCCCCATTTGTACCTGGGTGGTAATCCCTGCGCAAGCCCTTCAAATCGGTCGCCCGAAAAGTCGTTCCAAATCGCCCACTTTTCTCGCACTCCCACCATAGCCGCTTCCATCTGCCAAAATTTTCGGCAAAAAGCCGCGGCAGGGATAACAGCGAAAACTATACCCGGATGAGCCCGATGGATTCGCCGGCGGGCCGCTTACATCCTGGATGCCCGATGACCACCAACCCTCTGCACTTTGCTCGACAATGCCCTGCCTCCCTGTGGGCGACAATCATCTCTTTCTCTGCGGTCCTTGTGGCTGTGTACCTACGAGGTGCCGTAGGACACCCCGTTCGGGAAGCCTTGACGCTCGTTTTGGGCTACGAAGCTCGCGCCGCGCTCGAACACTTCGCATCAGCTGTTGCTTGCCCCATTCTAGTCGCGCTTCTATTCTGGCCGTTCACCACCAAAACAGCCGCGAGCTCTCTCTCGCCCCGGTTCCCGTTTCCAACCGCAGGCCGAGCATGGCTTGAGCAGCCCCACCACCTGGTAGCGCTCGCGGCGGCCGGATACCTCCAGTGCTGCTTCGCTTGGGAATGGGCCCAAGCCTTTGTCGGGACTTGCCAGGCGCCGTCGCGGGGCAGCCTGCAGTGGGAGCAGATTGCGGCAGACATGGGCGGCTCGGTCGTGGCCGTGCTGATCGTCCGCAGGCTTTGTCGTCTCCGGCGTTAACCGCCCGGCTCTACCGCAGCAGGTCCGGGTAATAATTAAGCCCTCATGCCCCGTGGCGTGAGGGCTTTTCGGCTACGTTGATGGCGTCCGCCGCCTCCAAGACCATGAACTCGGCTTGAACGGCCGCCCGGGCAATCTCCAGCAGGCGCGGATCGGCCTTGGTCAGATTGTCGAGCTGAGAAGCCTTCTCTCTCAACCAAACACGGGCAAAATCCGGCGCCAACGATGCAATCAAAGGCGCATTGCATGAGATATCCGCGCACTTGATCGTCTGCACGGGCGCCGGCGCCTGGCTCAACCGCTCCGTCAGCATCTGAATCCGCTGGGTTCGAGGGTAGGCAGCCACGTCAAGCGGCTCGGATAGCCAGCCCACGTACGATGCAACCTCCTCACCGAACATCCTGGCCAGTAGTTCTGTCGTGACTCGAGTGGCCGGCGGATTCCTTCGCGTGTCATCTACCGTGTCATGCAGATACGCGGCGGCGACCATCGCTGGCGTAGACTCGTCCGCCGTCGCAACCAAATCGGCCACCTCAAAGACGTGCGTGTGATAGGGATCGCCTGTCCACTTCCTCTTCTGGCCGATGCTCCCGTCTGGGTTCGCCACCCGCGCATGTGCCAGCTCAGCAAAGGCGCGAGCTCGGTGGACGTCGGCGCCAACAAGAGGGTCGAATGGTTTGAACGAATCGGAGTCGTATAGCATTGAATTTCAACACTCCACTTTGATAGCATGATTTCATCATATATCAGCTAACCACAAAACCATGTCCGACTCGCAATTGCTTCCCCATGTCTTGAAGGCGTACGTCGAGGCGGCAGAACCCATCTCTAACCAGCAACTCTACCAGCGCGTTGCGGCTTCAGCACAACTGCCGCTGGCCTTGTTTGAAGAGACCGAACCCGTGGGACGCAGCCAAGCGCCGGTCAACCTGCTGAAGCGAAAGCTCCGCTGGCACCAGCAAAGTCTTCGCGCGGCCAAGGTGCTCACGCGCATTGACGGCGAGCGTGGAGTCTGGGGGCTGGCCACGCCGGCAGCCGAGGGTCTGAACCAAATCGATGAGTCGACGGCCGTGCTCGGCTTCTCTACGCATCTTGGACTTGCCATCATCGGTTCGTGCAAGCACTTCTTCTCGGATTGGCGCGAACCAATCTCGTTGATCTTGACTTTTGTGAGAAAGTTAATGTAGGAGGAAAAAAGAATCAGTCCTTAAGGATTGTGTAGGCCTGCGACACCCTCTGTACATCATATACTGGCTATTTAGTAGTTTTATGTTGGCCAATGATTACGTTCCGCGTTGACTGTTTCAGGTGTCGAACGCCACTGAGTTTTGAACTTCCGCCGCTCAGTTTTGAACTCCGAAAAATGGCGAAATCCAATGTTGGAGCGCGTTATGAGACAAAAATAGGCTTGAGGTAGGTGCCCAAAATGCTTTGTTTTGGCGGTTTGCTGGGTACGAATGCTCAATTCTGGAGTGAGCCTCGCTATGTTGGCTGCTTTCGGCCAATTTCAGTCGTTCATTCGGGGGAGAGGCGCGACTATGCGCCCTAAAGCGGATTTTCCGATAGCCGCGCCGCTATTTGAACTTCAGGGTGACATTATTTCGTCGACACCAAGGGCTAATCTTTCTTAGTCAGAAATTTACCAAACTGCCGCGTTGCAGAGAAAAAAATTCAATAAACAACATTAAAGAAATAGTCGCTCTCGCTAAAGCGACTTTGAGCCATATGGGATCATAGAGTCTCGCGTAAGCAGTCTGCCTCTTATTGTGTTTTCCACACAGCCTACATCAACTTGCATCGCGTTAATGAACATTTGGCATAAAATGAAGGGCCATATCATTCATCCATTATTTTCTTATATAGATCACGGAGTGACGTTCCCGATTCATCAGACAACTCTGCAACGATAGCATCACGTATCTTTGTGGCCCCCCCGCGTCCACTATATCCTTGAAAATCTCCGTCATTTGTCCAGTCCCAAGTCTGACCTGAGCGTAATATCTTCAACATGCTCTCCGACTGAAACTGCCCTTTACTTAATGCCCGGTCTATGACTTCCGCGCCTAGGAAACATATACCCCACAGTCCGGCACCTCTCAGTACCAGATAGTTTTTTGGGTTAGTCCAAGCCTCCGGCACCCAGCGTCTAACCGCACTAAAGTAATTTTTAATGACTTTGTACTTAGCGTCAGCATCAGGAAGTGCCGTCAACTTAGTCGGCCGCGACATCATGTACTGGATTCCAGTCCGCAAAGTTCTCAGCGGCACCATTGACGTCGCGACCTTCTTCCCGCCGTCGTAGATACGCCCGAAAAATGGGCTATCGTTATCCTCGCTGAGCCTTTTGGCAATGTAAAGATCTAATGCTTCCCTCTTTAAGGAAGCTTGACTAGAAAGACGAGTCTCAATGTTATCCAAGTGACTCGTATTCATTCTTCGCTGATTATTATTTATATCACGAAAAAGGAGGATCTCTTCATCCAACTCTAGATCGACCGCCAAGCAAAAAGAAACGGGTCTTTCGATAGCAGGATAGCCTTCAGTTTTTCCATCCGCATAATGCAGTCGGTGATTGCCATCAAGCCTGGAAATTGCCACATCTCCGTCTGCCGAGCATTTCTCGATTGTGTCGAGATCAATGCGCAAAATGCCAAACCCACCCGCATCCATTTGTTCTTTGAAATTTATAACGTCTCGAACTCGGACACACAGCACAATTTCCGGCCAAAAGCCGATTTCTTTTGATCGGACGTAATCATAGGCATCCTTTGCATGCTTAGGGCTAAGGTCGCGTTGAGTGCCACTCGGGTTCGTCTTAGGATCATAAATGTCTGCTCTAGACATTAGAGCCAGGTCACACAACCGCGCGTATCCGCGCAAGACCGAGACACCAAGAACTTTACCCTTGGTCACGTGCAACTGTAGAACTCGACGATTTTTTTTTGCTGCCATTATTGTTGCCCCAGCGGTTGCTCCGTCTGTTCAAGAGAACGGGAAATCAAATGTTTAATCCAAGATTTTGGATCATTTTGACTCATGAAAAACAAGTGATAATTAATTGAGCCCAATGCAAATCTTTCAGTGGCAGGCCAATTTAACTCGATCTTATCAATCAGCCTCTGTTCTTTCTCTTCATCAGCCGCGCCGTGCACAATGGTGCTTCGGGTGACGTATAGATCCTTAAAGCGCTCAAACGCTTCCGCCCGCTTCTCTGCGTCAGTTGAACATGCGTGCGCATTATAAAGCGCAAATTTAAAGCTGAGCTCGTTTTTATCATCCTGAACCATCGACTCCAAGCTGATAGTGGCATCGATAATTCTGTCGGTAAACTTCTCCCTAGCAAGAGATGAGTTGAACCGAGAGAGAGTCAAAAACAGCTTCCGATGTTTTTCGCAGGCTTCGCTAACGACTTTGTAAAACTGGGAGACATCTTCGCGATTGACGCCAGCCTTGAAGCGAAATGCACTTTTTTCTCTTAGCAAATTGACTGAGCGGTCATCAAAGTCTATTGCGCTAATCTTCTTTTTTTTGGATGCACCGCCTGCTCCTTGCAAGAAAATCGCAAAATTTAAGAAAATGGGATTTTCTTTTCTGAAATTGTTTAATACGTATCGTGCCTTCGTAGCCAGTTTCGTCGCTGTTGATTTCGCAGATTTAACATCGGCGGACTTGACGTTTGCAAACAAACACCTATGGTCAGTCCTAAGCTGTTCAGCATACACTGGGGGGCTTTTGGACGCTAGGCCGAACTCCTCATCGGACAACTTGTCTATCCAAGTGTCGTCGTCCAGATATAATCTAGGGCCAGGCAACAGCGCGGCGGGATTGTTAAGGATCGGAATTATTAGCTTATTCATGGATCTCTCGGATCTCTTCTGTAATGCTACATGTTTCGGACGGACATTTCGCACCACGATCATGTTACCAGAACTCTCATGCACCTTGCTATCCCAGCCACCAGCAGGAGTGAGCGGTTCTAATCGGATACAACCCTCCGCTCAACTCCGCAGCCGCTAGGCCGGTCATTAACAAAAAGCCTGCGCTGATAGAACGCCCCGTAAAACGGAGCATAGTTCTGTAAACAAACCCAAACTCATGATGCTATGTCATGAGCGCGCATCACAGAAATGCCTCGCTGTATGAATGACCGCTATGGGTCGAGGCCGTGTGGAAACGCTATTCGTCCTGACAGCCACAGCGCAATCGTCTGGACCGCATCAACTTGGGCGGTCTTCACTTCGATTTTTCGAAGCGGGGCTCACTCAAAGCCGTTTGGGCGGCCCGGATAGGGCCTGAGGTGCGTTATTGGTCATATGAAGGGCTCAGCCCCCCATCGACAGTATCGCTTTCATCGTTTGCTGGAAGCCTAGGATGCGCATGACCCGCTTGAGGTTATAGGCCAGTACATTCAAGCTCATTTCCGTGCCCACATTGCCCAAGCGACGAGTTAGGAAGTGTGTATAGCCCATCCAATGCTTGAACGTGCCGAACACATGTTCCACTGTGCGCCGCCGCACCTTCATCGCTTCTGGCATTCGGTCTAGACGGCGCTGCGCCGCCTCAAGCACGGCCTCATGTTCCCATCGACTGATGCGCCGATACGCGCTAGGAGTGCATCGCTCCTTCATAGCGCATTGTGGGCAGGCACTACTCCAGTAGCGCCGCAATTGAAGACCATTCTCCTCCCGCGTAAACCGGTGGATGGCGCGCTGGCCCGCAGGGCACTGGTACTCATCGTCCTTCGCGATGTATATGAAGTCCGAACGGTCGAAGCGGCCTTCGGCCTTGGCATTGGAAGTGGTCGGCTTGGGCAAGATCGCATCAATACCTGTCTCTGCACATGCCTTGATCTGAGGCGCGCTGTAATAGCCGCGATCGGCAATCGCGCGCAGTCGCTTCTTGCCCATTGCCTGCCGCGCGGCTTGTGTCATCGATGCCAATGAGTCCCTGTCATGTCCTCGGTTCGTCACTTCGTGCGCGACGATCAGATGGTGCTTGGCTTCGACAACCATCTGCACGTTGTAGCCGACCATCCCCGAGCCCCGGCCACTGGTAGCCATCGAGCGGGCATCCGGGTCAGTCACCGACAGCTGACCGTCTGGGCTATCTTTGAGCCTCTCCTTGACGTCATCCAGCGTGCGCATTTGTTTGCGCAGACGTTCGATCTTGTCGTTGAGCCGATTGGTCCTAGCCTCGATCTCGACAGGTTGCGTTCGGTCCGCAGTGTCGAGCGCCGCCAGATAGCGGCGGATGCTCTCCTCAATCTGCTGCTGACGTTTGTCGATCTTGGCGGCTGTGAAGTTTTTGTCGCGTGTGTTGACTGCCTTGAATTTGCTTCCATCAACGGCAATCAGGGCTTGGGTGAATAGTTTGAGATCTCGGCATACGGCCACAAACCGCCGGCACACATTGCGAATGCCCGTGCCATTGTCACGGCGGAAATCGGCGATGGTCTTGAAGTCTGGCGCCAGACGGCCGACGAGCCACATCAGTTCGACATTGCGTTGGCACTCTCGCTCGAGTCGACGACTGGACTGGACCCGATTTAAGTAGCCGTAGATGTAGATCTTCAGCAGCACGGCCGGGTGATACGACGGGCGGCCGGTAGCTGCTGGCGCTGCCCTCTCAAATCCCAGCGATTCCAGGTTGAGCTCGTCGACGAATGCGTCGACTATGCGCACCGGATTGTCGTCGGCGATGAAGTCATCCAGGCATTCCGGGATCAACGCTACCTGTTGCCGGTCCTGACCTTCGATGAAGCGGGGCATGTCGACTCCCGGGATCGAGATACCAAACTCTATCTACATCACCATAGCGGCGTCAAAGAGTTTTCACACAGCCTCGGTCGAGGCCGTGTGGAAACGCTATTCGTCCTGACAGCCACAGCGCAATCGTCTGGACCGCATCAACTTGGGCGGTCTTCACTTCGATTTTTCGAAGCGGGGCTCACTCAAAGCCGTTTGGGCGGCCCGGATAGGGCCTGAGGTGCGTTATTGGTCATATGAAGGGCTCAGCCCCCCATCGACAGTATCGCTTTCATCGTTTGCTGGAAGCCTAGGATGCGCATGACCCGCTTGAGGTTATAGGCCAGTACATTCAAGCTCATTTCCGTGCCCACATTGCCCAAGCGACGAGTTAGGAAGTGTGTATAGCCCATCCAATGCTTGAACGTGCCGAACACATGTTCCACTGTGCGCCGCCGCACCTTCATCGCTTCTGGCATTCGGTCTAGACGGCGCTGCGCCGCCTCAAGCACGGCCTCATGTTCCCATCGACTGATGCGCCGATACGCGCTAGGAGTGCATCGCTCCTTCATAGCGCATTGTGGGCAGGCACTACTCCAGTAGCGCCGCAATTGAAGACCATTCTCCTCCCGCGTAAACCGGTGGATGGCGCGCTGGCCCGCAGGGCACTGGTACTCATCGTCCTTCGCGATGTATATGAAGTCCGAACGGTCGAAGCGGCCTTCGGCCTTGGCATTGGAAGTGGTCGGCTTGGGCAAGATCGCATCAATACCTGTCTCTGCACATGCCTTGATCTGAGGCGCGCTGTAATAGCCGCGATCGGCAATCGCGCGCAGTCGCTTCTTGCCCATTGCCTGCCGCGCGGCTTGTGTCATCGATGCCAATGAGTCCCTGTCATGTCCTCGGTTCGTCACTTCGTGCGCGACGATCAGATGGTGCTTGGCTTCGACAACCATCTGCACGTTGTAGCCGACCATCCCCGAGCCCCGGCCACTGGTAGCCATCGAGCGGGCATCCGGGTCAGTCACCGACAGCTGACCGTCTGGGCTATCTTTGAGCCTCTCCTTGACGTCATCCAGCGTGCGCATTTGTTTGCGCAGACGTTCGATCTTGTCGTTGAGCCGATTGGTCCTAGCCTCGATCTCGACAGGTTGCGTTCGGTCCGCAGTGTCGAGCGCCGCCAGATAGCGGCGGATGCTCTCCTCAATCTGCTGCTGACGTTTGTCGATCTTGGCGGCTGTGAAGTTTTTGTCGCGTGTGTTGACTGCCTTGAATTTGCTTCCATCAACGGCAATCAGGGCTTGGGTGAATAGTTTGAGATCTCGGCATACGGCCACAAACCGCCGGCACACATTGCGAATGCCCGTGCCATTGTCACGGCGGAAATCGGCGATGGTCTTGAAGTCTGGCGCCAGACGGCCGACGAGCCACATCAGTTCGACATTGCGTTGGCACTCTCGCTCGAGTCGACGACTGGACTGGACCCGATTTAAGTAGCCGTAGATGTAGATCTTCAGCAGCACGGCCGGGTGATACGACGGGCGGCCGGTAGCTGCTGGCGCTGCCCTCTCAAATCCCAGCGATTCCAGGTTGAGCTCGTCGACGAATGCGTCGACTATGCGCACCGGATTGTCGTCGGCGATGAAGTCATCCAGGCATTCCGGGATCAACGCTACCTGTTGCCGGTCCTGACCTTCGATGAAGCGGGGCATGTCGACTCCCGGGATCGAGATACCAAACTCTATCTACATCACCATAGCGGCGTCAAAGAGTTTTCACACAGCCTCGGTCGAGGCCGTGTGGAAACGCTATTCGTCCTGACAGCCACAGCGCAATCGTCTGGACCGCATCAACTTGGGCGGTCTTCACTTCGATTTTTCGAAGCGGGGCTCACTCAAAGCCGTTTGGGCGGCCCGGATAGGGCCTGAGGTGCGTTATTGGTCATATGAAGGGCTCAGCCCCCCATCGACAGTATCGCTTTCATCGTTTGCTGGAAGCCTAGGATGCGCATGACCCGCTTGAGGTTATAGGCCAGTACATTCAAGCTCATTTCCGTGCCCACATTGCCCAAGCGACGAGTTAGGAAGTGTGTATAGCCCATCCAATGCTTGAACGTGCCGAACACATGTTCCACTGTGCGCCGCCGCACCTTCATCGCTTCTGGCATTCGGTCTAGACGGCGCTGCGCCGCCTCAAGCACGGCCTCATGTTCCCATCGACTGATGCGCCGATACGCGCTAGGAGTGCATCGCTCCTTCATAGCGCATTGTGGGCAGGCACTACTCCAGTAGCGCCGCAATTGAAGACCATTCTCCTCCCGCGTAAACCGGTGGATGGCGCGCTGGCCCGCAGGGCACTGGTACTCATCGTCCTTCGCGATGTATATGAAGTCCGAACGGTCGAAGCGGCCTTCGGCCTTGGCATTGGAAGTGGTCGGCTTGGGCAAGATCGCATCAATACCTGTCTCTGCACATGCCTTGATCTGAGGCGCGCTGTAATAGCCGCGATCGGCAATCGCGCGCAGTCGCTTCTTGCCCATTGCCTGCCGCGCGGCTTGTGTCATCGATGCCAATGAGTCCCTGTCATGTCCTCGGTTCGTCACTTCGTGCGCGACGATCAGATGGTGCTTGGCTTCGACAACCATCTGCACGTTGTAGCCGACCATCCCCGAGCCCCGGCCACTGGTAGCCATCGAGCGGGCATCCGGGTCAGTCACCGACAGCTGACCGTCTGGGCTATCTTTGAGCCTCTCCTTGACGTCATCCAGCGTGCGCATTTGTTTGCGCAGACGTTCGATCTTGTCGTTGAGCCGATTGGTCCTAGCCTCGATCTCGACAGGTTGCGTTCGGTCCGCAGTGTCGAGCGCCGCCAGATAGCGGCGGATGCTCTCCTCAATCTGCTGCTGACGTTTGTCGATCTTGGCGGCTGTGAAGTTTTTGTCGCGTGTGTTGACTGCCTTGAATTTGCTTCCATCAACGGCAATCAGGGCTTGGGTGAATAGTTTGAGATCTCGGCATACGGCCACAAACCGCCGGCACACATTGCGAATGCCCGTGCCATTGTCACGGCGGAAATCGGCGATGGTCTTGAAGTCTGGCGCCAGACGGCCGACGAGCCACATCAGTTCGACATTGCGTTGGCACTCTCGCTCGAGTCGACGACTGGACTGGACCCGATTTAAGTAGCCGTAGATGTAGATCTTCAGCAGCACGGCCGGGTGATACGACGGGCGGCCGGTAGCTGCTGGCGCTGCCCTCTCAAATCCCAGCGATTCCAGGTTGAGCTCGTCGACGAATGCGTCGACTATGCGCACCGGATTGTCGTCGGCGATGAAGTCATCCAGGCATTCCGGGATCAACGCTACCTGTTGCCGGTCCTGACCTTCGATGAAGCGGGGCATGTCGACTCCCGGGATCGAGATACCAAACTCTATCTACATCACCATAGCGGCGTCAAAGAGTTTTCACACAGCCTCGGTCGAAAACGGACGTTCGCAAAGACCGCTTTCTACCCAAAGTAGACGAGTCAGGGGGCGAACCTTGGGCATCGAAGGGCAGAGACGAGCGTCATCCGAAACAAGAGGAGATATCGATTGACCACCGTAAGCGAGCCAGTCTGGCTAAAAGTCATGGAACACGGGGCAGCCGGAGAGGCACGCACGAAGGCATTCCTTTTGGACCGTTTTTGGGTTCTGGAACGATCCGTTGACATCGATGGCGCCGACTTCCTTATCCAGTTGCGCTCGCTCTCTACCCGCTTTACGGACGCCGCACCTCCCCGCATTGGAATCGTGCAGGCCAAGTATTACCAAGACCGGGCTACGACTCAGTATATCCCGTGCCGGTACGTGGACGATGACAAAGGTAAACCGCTCAAGGGATTTTTCGCCGTCCTACACGTCGGCCAGGAAGATCAGGCGGAAATGTATTTGTTGTCATCTTGCGAAATCGCAGAGACACTTGATCGATCGAAGGACGACCCACCGCGCTACATCGCAGGCAAGAAGGCTCTCGATGAAAAGTTTCGCGTCCTGAACCGGCGACAGGCGCTGGACAAAATTCAGCACGAGTTGGCGCAACGCTCGACCCCCGAGTCCTTGCGGTTTTTGGATCAAGTCAATATCCCATATCACAAGATCGAAAGGAGCAACATCGACTTCGCATACACGTTGCCAATTCCAAATTCTCAGGCAGACATACCTGATGCATTCTACGACTACAGGAACAAGCTACGCTCACTCCTGTATGACATGGAGGAGGCATTGGTCGCGATCGACAACATTCTCAAGACGACCGATCCTCATGTCGCCTTACAAGAGCTGGAGAAGCTTGAGCAGTATCGAAGCGGTTCTCGCTTTTCTGATGGCCTCACTTTCTCGAGCTACAAGTGTGACCTCGGCTGGGAGTATCTGAAGTACGGTCTCAAAGAGCACGATAAAGTGATAGGCGCCCTGGACAAGGTCGGCAAGCGAACAGCGTTCCTATATCTTTCGGATCGCATACAACAAGTGTTGATCGCCAAAGTCACCGAGATGTATGATCAAGCCAAGGGAGGACAGAGCTACTGTGCGTCGCTGCACTTCGACCACGAAAGCTTGGTTTTCGTGCGCATCAGAATGGAGCTTAGGAACGCAGGAAAGCCTGAGCCCGAGAGACCATTTTCAGCATGGCAATCAGTGGGCGACCATTTCGACAAGAAGCGGCCGGCTAACAAGATCGCTGATGGCCTATGGCATAAACTGGCGACACAAGTGCTGACGTTCGTCTGCCCAAACCTGGACGACGAAGAATGATCGACGGGCAGCTGAGGAATTGGACTGTCACTCGAACGGCCGATAGGTGAACATGAAAAGGTGTGCGGCCTTCCTAGAGACCAACGACCGCCATGGGTCGAGGCTGTGTGAAAACTCTTTGACGCCGCTATGGTGATGTAGATAGAGTTTGGTATCTCGATCCCGGGAGTCGACATGCCCCGCTTCATCGAAGGTCAGGACCGGCAACAGGTAGCGTTGATCCCGGAATGCCTGGATGACTTCATCGCCGACGACAATCCGGTGCGCATAGTCGACGCATTCGTCGACGAGCTCAACCTGGAATCGCTGGGATTTGAGAGGGCAGCGCCAGCAGCTACCGGCCGCCCGTCGTATCACCCGGCCGTGCTGCTGAAGATCTACATCTACGGCTACTTAAATCGGGTCCAGTCCAGTCGTCGACTCGAGCGAGAGTGCCAACGCAATGTCGAACTGATGTGGCTCGTCGGCCGTCTGGCGCCAGACTTCAAGACCATCGCCGATTTCCGCCGTGACAATGGCACGGGCATTCGCAATGTGTGCCGGCGGTTTGTGGCCGTATGCCGAGATCTCAAACTATTCACCCAAGCCCTGATTGCCGTTGATGGAAGCAAATTCAAGGCAGTCAACACACGCGACAAAAACTTCACAGCCGCCAAGATCGACAAACGTCAGCAGCAGATTGAGGAGAGCATCCGCCGCTATCTGGCGGCGCTCGACACTGCGGACCGAACGCAACCTGTCGAGATCGAGGCTAGGACCAATCGGCTCAACGACAAGATCGAACGTCTGCGCAAACAAATGCGCACGCTGGATGACGTCAAGGAGAGGCTCAAAGATAGCCCAGACGGTCAGCTGTCGGTGACTGACCCGGATGCCCGCTCGATGGCTACCAGTGGCCGGGGCTCGGGGATGGTCGGCTACAACGTGCAGATGGTTGTCGAAGCCAAGCACCATCTGATCGTCGCGCACGAAGTGACGAACCGAGGACATGACAGGGACTCATTGGCATCGATGACACAAGCCGCGCGGCAGGCAATGGGCAAGAAGCGACTGCGCGCGATTGCCGATCGCGGCTATTACAGCGCGCCTCAGATCAAGGCATGTGCAGAGACAGGTATTGATGCGATCTTGCCCAAGCCGACCACTTCCAATGCCAAGGCCGAAGGCCGCTTCGACCGTTCGGACTTCATATACATCGCGAAGGACGATGAGTACCAGTGCCCTGCGGGCCAGCGCGCCATCCACCGGTTTACGCGGGAGGAGAATGGTCTTCAATTGCGGCGCTACTGGAGTAGTGCCTGCCCACAATGCGCTATGAAGGAGCGATGCACTCCTAGCGCGTATCGGCGCATCAGTCGATGGGAACATGAGGCCGTGCTTGAGGCGGCGCAGCGCCGTCTAGACCGAATGCCAGAAGCGATGAAGGTGCGGCGGCGCACAGTGGAACATGTGTTCGGCACGTTCAAGCATTGGATGGGCTATACACACTTCCTAACTCGTCGCTTGGGCAATGTGGGCACGGAAATGAGCTTGAATGTACTGGCCTATAACCTCAAGCGGGTCATGCGCATCCTAGGCTTCCAGCAAACGATGAAAGCGATACTGTCGATGGGGGGCTGAGCCCTTCATATGACCAATAACGCACCTCAGGCCCTATCCGGGCCGCCCAAACGGCTTTGAGTGAGCCCCGCTTCGAAAAATCGAAGTGAAGACCGCCCAAGTTGATGCGGTCCAGACGATTGCGCTGTGGCTGTCAGGACGAATAGCGTTTCCACACGGCCTCGACCCTTTGCGGACATTAAGGCAGAACGCGACCCCGCTGTGTGATATTCGTGCGTAAGGCTGGGGCGAACACAGCCGCCGCCATAACCAGTACCAAAACCACCAGCATGGCGGCCCGCAGCCCATGGGCTTCTCCCAAGAGGCCCAGCATGGGCGGCCCGACCAGCATGGCGACGTAGCCGATGATAGCGACCGCTTTCACACGCTCGGCGGCACCGTTACCTCCGTCGCCAGCGGCAGACAGCGCGACGGGAAATCCCAGCGAAGCGCCGAGGCCCCACAAAAAGACCGCCGCAGCAGCCAACACAGGGTGGCTGCCAAAAACGACGAACGCAATGCCCAGCGCACCCAGGCATGCGCACAGCTGCATGACTGCCACCCGTCCAAACCGGCGTAAGAATATGCCGCCTCCGAACCGACCAACGGTCATCGCCGCAGCAAACGCCACAAAAATGAGCGAGCCTGCCGCCTGGGAAAAGCCATGCTCGTCGACCATCAGGATAGGAAGCCAGTCGTTGGCTGCACCCTCAGCCAAGGCCATGGCAAACACAATGAGACCAATCAGCAGTACGCGCGAATCGGCCCACACATTGGGTGTGCGCTCATCGGCTCCGGTGGATCGGTCTGATTGGCCTGCATATTCTGTTCCTCTCGGCACGTCATTCCAGAAACTCACGATCATGGGGACGATCAAAAGTGCCACCGCACCCAGGTGCCAAACCACATGCACCTCAAGCTTGCTTAGCATATAGCCCAACAGTGCGCCTACCAGCGTTCCCAAGCTGAAGCAGCCGTGTAGCGCATGGAGCACCGGCCGACCGAGCCCGCGTTCGACCTCAGCACCGTCTATGTTGATGGCGATCTCCGCGCTCCCCATTCCCAGTCCAAAAAAGGCCAGTCCCACCGCGACCACCAGTTGCAGTCCTAGCACCGTACCAAGGCCCATGGTCAGTAGCGATGCAACCACCAGCCACAGGCCAAGCAGCGAGGTCCAACGCGCACCAAGGCGGCCCACCAGCCCGCCCGCGCCCAGCACGCCGGTCATGGACCCGATGGACAAGCCCAAGAGCACCAGGCCCATCTGTGCGATTGAGGCTTCGATATCGTCGCGAATTGCGGGAGTGCGGGTGACCCACGAGGCCAGCGCGAGGCCTGGAATGAAAAAGTAAACGAAAAGCGCGTGCTTTCTGCGTGTCAGCTGCTGGACCATACCTATCCTTCAAAAACCTATAAGTACATATGTACACTATAAGTACAAGTGTACACTACGCTGACGCAGAATCAAATACACAGATGAAGGAGGCGAAAATGACAAAGCGAGCAAAGCGCCGGTATGAGCCCGACCGTTGCGAACGCATCATCGAGGTGGCACTCGATGTGATTGCAGAGCATGGCGTTGCGGGGACCACCCACCGGCGGGTAGCCGAGGCGGCCAACGTTCCGCTGGGGTCAATGACCTATCACTTCAAAGGCATCGACGATTTGTTGGTTGCAGCATTTACGCGCCTGTCCCAGTTGGTGGCTAGCAGGTACCAAGAGGCCTTGGAGGCTGCGACGACTGTGGAAGAGGCGCGTGAGGCCGTGGTAGAGCTGATCTGTGGAGGACTATGGGCATTGCCGCGCAATATGGTGCTGAGCTTTGAGTTGTATGCCTATGCGGCGCGCAGTCCCAAGCTCAAACCGGTGCTGCTCGAATGGATGGGCTACAGCCACACCCATCTGGAACGACATTTTTCTCCGGCGACCGCTCGTGCGCTCGATGCCTTCATCGAAGGCGTGACCATCCACAACACCGCCAGCACTAGCCTCATTTCACGCGATGAAGTTCGTGCCGTGATCGCTAAACTGACGACGTGACTCTACCGCTATTGGCCGGGCAGCGACCATTTTGGCTGTAGCTCTGTCTGGATGTAAGTAAACACCGTATTTCTGACTTCTCGGCCATTTCCAGCACACCATCGACGTCGATAGTCTGTCGTCACTTGGCGCACAACTGTCGGCTTCTGGCCGGTAGAAGCCTGCCATGGAAGGCAGTTTTCGACCGAGGCTGTGTGAAAACTCTTTGACGCCGCTATGGTGATGTAGATAGAGTTTGGTATCTCGATCCCGGGAGTCGACATGCCCCGCTTCATCGAAGGTCAGGACCGGCAACAGGTAGCGTTGATCCCGGAATGCCTGGATGACTTCATCGCCGACGACAATCCGGTGCGCATAGTCGACGCATTCGTCGACGAGCTCAACCTGGAATCGCTGGGATTTGAGAGGGCAGCGCCAGCAGCTACCGGCCGCCCGTCGTATCACCCGGCCGTGCTGCTGAAGATCTACATCTACGGCTACTTAAATCGGGTCCAGTCCAGTCGTCGACTCGAGCGAGAGTGCCAACGCAATGTCGAACTGATGTGGCTCGTCGGCCGTCTGGCGCCAGACTTCAAGACCATCGCCGATTTCCGCCGTGACAATGGCACGGGCATTCGCAATGTGTGCCGGCGGTTTGTGGCCGTATGCCGAGATCTCAAACTATTCACCCAAGCCCTGATTGCCGTTGATGGAAGCAAATTCAAGGCAGTCAACACACGCGACAAAAACTTCACAGCCGCCAAGATCGACAAACGTCAGCAGCAGATTGAGGAGAGCATCCGCCGCTATCTGGCGGCGCTCGACACTGCGGACCGAACGCAACCTGTCGAGATCGAGGCTAGGACCAATCGGCTCAACGACAAGATCGAACGTCTGCGCAAACAAATGCGCACGCTGGATGACGTCAAGGAGAGGCTCAAAGATAGCCCAGACGGTCAGCTGTCGGTGACTGACCCGGATGCCCGCTCGATGGCTACCAGTGGCCGGGGCTCGGGGATGGTCGGCTACAACGTGCAGATGGTTGTCGAAGCCAAGCACCATCTGATCGTCGCGCACGAAGTGACGAACCGAGGACATGACAGGGACTCATTGGCATCGATGACACAAGCCGCGCGGCAGGCAATGGGCAAGAAGCGACTGCGCGCGATTGCCGATCGCGGCTATTACAGCGCGCCTCAGATCAAGGCATGTGCAGAGACAGGTATTGATGCGATCTTGCCCAAGCCGACCACTTCCAATGCCAAGGCCGAAGGCCGCTTCGACCGTTCGGACTTCATATACATCGCGAAGGACGATGAGTACCAGTGCCCTGCGGGCCAGCGCGCCATCCACCGGTTTACGCGGGAGGAGAATGGTCTTCAATTGCGGCGCTACTGGAGTAGTGCCTGCCCACAATGCGCTATGAAGGAGCGATGCACTCCTAGCGCGTATCGGCGCATCAGTCGATGGGAACATGAGGCCGTGCTTGAGGCGGCGCAGCGCCGTCTAGACCGAATGCCAGAAGCGATGAAGGTGCGGCGGCGCACAGTGGAACATGTGTTCGGCACGTTCAAGCATTGGATGGGCTATACACACTTCCTAACTCGTCGCTTGGGCAATGTGGGCACGGAAATGAGCTTGAATGTACTGGCCTATAACCTCAAGCGGGTCATGCGCATCCTAGGCTTCCAGCAAACGATGAAAGCGATACTGTCGATGGGGGGCTGAGCCCTTCATATGACCAATAACGCACCTCAGGCCCTATCCGGGCCGCCCAAACGGCTTTGAGTGAGCCCCGCTTCGAAAAATCGAAGTGAAGACCGCCCAAGTTGATGCGGTCCAGACGATTGCGCTGTGGCTGTCAGGACGAATAGCGTTTCCACACGGCCTCGGTCGATAGCAGTCGTCTGAATTGAAAATCTTAGGTAAGGAAGCAGAAAGTTCAAAACTCAGTGGCATGCGAAATCTGGGTGGCCAGTCGCGATTTTTAGCATGCTAAAAAAGTCTAGTGTGGAATGCCACTGAGTTTTGAACTTCCGCCGCTCAGTTCTGAACGTCAAAAAAATGGCGAAATCCAATGGCTCTGCCTAGGCAGTTTGAATCGCCCCGGGTTTTGCGGAGGCTCCACTCTTTGAGAAAATGGAGCCCCTATGAGCAAGCAAAACAAGTTTTCCCCGGAAGTTCGCGAACGCGCCGTGTGCCTGGTGCAGGAGCACTGTGGCGAGTATCCGTCGTTGTGGACGACTGTCGAGTCCATTGCACCCAAGATAGGTTGCATGCCAGCCACGCTGCTGGACTGGGTCAAGCGCAGCGAGAGAGATATTGAAGTCTGCTAGTGCTTTTTCGCCCAGGCGGCGCTCGACCGCGAACTGAAGAAGTAAACGCCTATATCGACCGGCACCGGGACGTCTACGGGGACGAGCCGATCTGCAAGGTGTTGCAGGTTGCCCCATCGGCGTACTGGCGTCATGCCGCGTGCAAACGACGTCCGGAACTGTGCAGTGTGCGCAGCCAACGCGACGAGGGTTTGATGGTGGAAATTCGACGTGTCTGGCAAGCTAACATGCAGGTCTACGGTGCACGCAAGGTCTGGCATCAGTTGCAGCGCGAAGGCATTGCCGTAGCCCGCTACACGGTTGAACGCCTGATGTGTCGCCTGGGTTTGCAGGGTGTGCGGCGGGGCAAGCGAGTACGCACCACGATTACCGACAGTGCCCAGGCTTGCCCGCTCGATCGCGTCAATCGCCATTTCCATGCCGACAGGCCCAATCATCAGTTATGGGTGTTGGACTTCACCTACGTGTCGACCTGGCAAGACTGGCTGTATGTGGCCTTCGTTATCGACGTGTTCGTCCGCCGTATTGTCGGCTGACGTGTCGGCAACACCATGAGTACAAACTTCGTGTTGGATGCTCTGGAACACGCCCTGTATGACCGACGACCCACTGAGTTTCTGACTCACCATTCCGATCGAGGATCCCAAGGCGGATTCAACCGGTGGTCGCAACACCTTTACTCGTGGAGGTGTTGTATGGTTCGAAGTGCGAAACGTGTGTATGAGTTGACAGGGCGAGGCGCGATGCAATCGCCGGGTGCGCCGTCGCTCAGGAACGAAACTGAGCGCCAATTTTGGGAAAAGGTTGCCACCGGCATTACGAGCGAAAAAGCAGCAGAAGCAGTTGGCGTATCTCAGGCGGTAGGTTCGCGCTGGTTCCGCTATCGTGGCGGCATGCCACTTTTCATGTCGAATCCTATATCTGGTAGGTACTTGTCGTTCGCCGAGCGAGAAGAGATAGCATTGCTCTCGGTCCAAGGGTGCGCAGTGCGCGAGATCGCCCGCCGTATCGGGCGCAGCCCATCAACTGTCTCGCGGGAACTCACGCGCAATGCAGCAACTCGTGGTGGCCGACTCGAGTATCGTGCTTCGGTTGCGCAATGGAAGGCGGAACGGTTTGCCAAACGGCCTAAGCCAGCAAAACTGGCGACTAATCTTCGGCTACGCCACTACGTCCAGGAGCGCCTGGATGGCAAGATACGTGACGCAGAGGGTCGCGAGGTTGTCGGGCCTCGACAGGCGCCGTTCAAGGGGCGCAACAAGCCCCATCGCGGCGATCGCAAATGGGTCAACGGTTGGTCCCCGGAGCAGATTGCCAACCGGCTGCTGATCGACTTTCCGGATGACGAGTCCATGCGTATCTCTCACGAAGCCATTTACCAAGCGCTCTATATTCAAGGGCGCGGCGCGCTCAAACGTGAGTTGGTTGGCTGTCTGCGCACCGGGCGTGCATTACGTGTTCCGAGGGCCAGGGCTCAAGCCAAGGCATGGGCACATGTCAGCGAGGAGGTGATGATCTCTAGCCGACCTGCGGAGGCGCAAGATCGTGCAGTCCCTGGCCACTGGGAGGGGGATCTGCTTATCGGCCTGAACCGATCTGCTATTGGAACGCTGGTGGAGAGATCCAGTCGCTTCACCATGCTTGTACATCTGCCCAGAGAGCAAGGCTATGGGCAGATTCCGCGCACGAAAAATGGCCCCGCGTTGGCTGGTTACGGAGCTGTCACTATGGCCAATGCGCTCAAGAAAACCGTGTCGGACCTGCCTGCGCAATTATGGCGATCATTGACCTGGGATCGTGGCAAGGAGCTGTCCGATCACGCCCGCTTCACTATCGAGTCTGGTGTAAAGGTATTCTTCGCCGATCCACACAGCCCGTGGCAACGCGGCACGAACGAGAACACAAACGGCCTTCTACGACAATACTTCCCAAAGGGCACAGACCTGTCCCGGTGGGATGCGCATGAGATCCAGACCGTTGCCAATACGCTAAATACCAGGCCGCGAAAAACGCTTGGCTGGAAGACGCCTGCTGAAGCTCTGGACGAGCACCTAAAATCTGTTCGACAATTCAGTGTTGCGACCACCGGTTGAATCCGCCCAATACGTGTCCATCCCCTACACCGAACGCTTGGCCGAGGCAGGCATCGAACCACTTGTCGGTAGCCGAGGGGACAGCTATGACAACCTTCTGGCTGAAACCATCAATGACTTGTACAAGGCCGAACTGATTCATCGCCGAGCCCCCTGGAAAACCAGGGCTGCGGTGGAATTGGCAACGCTGGAATGGGTCGCCTGGTACAACCGTCAGCGTCTGCTCGGGTCCATCGGGTATATTCCTCCTGCGCAGGCTGAAGAACTCTATCACCGTAATCACTCTGACACTGTGCCGATGAACGCAGTGCTTTAACCAAACAGCCTCCTCGATTCCCGGGGAGATTCATGGGGCGTCCTGCGTCCATGACGTAGAGGGTCGCTTCACATTGGAGAATTTGCCAAGAGTACTGCTGATGGGAGCCTTGCGCCGGGAGGCAAGCGATTGGCTTGAGAGACAGGTAGGCGGTGGTATGTGCTGCTCGAATTTTAAAGCGTATATTGGGAAAAAGAAACTGATGTATGCGGGTATATCAATGAGAGGAAACGTGACTTCGGGCGATGATCAAGCAGCTGATCTTTGTCGATTGGCAAATATGGCCTGGAAGGTTCGCTTTCATAATGCAATTGACGAAATCAGGCGGATGAGCGACTAACCTGATTTGAGAAGGGGCACTGTGGAAAGTCTGGAGTTCGGGCTAAGGAGAATAAATATGAGAGTGGACTCAATCAACGAGTACATGGGCCTCGAGGCTACCGAGATTATCGATATGGTGCGTAAGGGAGTTCCTGCGCACGTTGTCGACAGTCTGGGGCGTGCTATGGAGGTGCCGCGGACTCAGTTAGTGACTTGGATGGGATGGGCGGTGGCCACGGTCGATCGAAAAATTCGTGATCGATCCACACTAAGTAAATCGGCCGGAGAACAGCTCTTGTTGATGGTTCGGCTGATCAGTCAGGTTCAGCGGATGATCAATGAGTCCGGCGATCCCGAGAGTTTTGACGCTGCCGTTTGGCTCGCCGGCTGGTTGCGGGAGCCAAACCTCTCATTGGGCAGTGTCTCTCCGGGGGGGTATCTGGATACTGCGGAGGGATTCAATTTGCTCAGCGATACGTTGGCTCGTATGCGGTCTGGGGCCTATGTTTAAGCACGGTTGCGTCTAATTTTGGCAGCTTGGAACCGTTGGCGGTCGAGCTTTTAGGTTGGGTAATCCCCCCGCAAAAGCGCTGCAGTCAGAAGTAGAATTTTCTCACTGAGGAGTTCTACAGCATGAAGAGGTCGAGATTCACGGACAGCCAGATCATGGAAGCGCTCAAGCGGGCCGAGGCTGGGCTGGCGGTGCCAGAGCTGTGCAGGGAGCTGGGCATTAGCTCAGCGACGTTTTACAAGTGGCGTGCGAAGTACGGCGGCATGGACGTATCGATGATGTCGCGCATGAAGGAGTTGGAGGCCGAGAACGCCCGGCTGCGCAAGATGTATGTCGAGGAGAAGCTCAAAGCCGAGATCGTGACGGAGGCGCTCGAAAAAAAGTGGTGAGGCCATCTCGCCGGCGCGAGATGGCCCAACGTGCCGTGCAGACACGAGGAGTGTCCATTCGACTAGCCTGCCAGGCGTTCGGCGTGAGCCAGGCCTGCTATCGGTACATCGCAAAAGCGGATGCCGAAAACGAAGGGATCGCCAACTGGCTGCTGCGTCTGACGGACAATCACCGCAATTGGGGCTTTGGCCTTTGCTTTCTGTATCTACGCAATGTCCGAGGCTTTGGCTGGAACCACAAGCGCGTATACCGGATCTACTGCGAGCTCGAATTGAACCTGCGGATCAAGCCGCGTAAACGGCTGGTTCGGCAGGTGCCCGAGCCGTTGACGGTGCCTACCGGTGCGAACCAAGTCTGGTCGATGGACTTCATGCATGATCAGCTTGCCGACGGTCGCAGCATTCGGGTGTTGAATGTGATCGACGATTTCAACCGCGAGGCCTTGGGCATTGAGGTCGACTTCTCGCTGCCCTCCGAGCGGGTGATCCGCACACTGAAGCAGATCATCGGCTGGCGAGGAAGGCCATCGGCCATTCGCTGCGACAACGGCCCGGAATATCTAAGCGCGGCCATCGTGCAGTGGGCGCAGACATGGAGCATCAAGCTCGAGTACATCCAGCCTGGCCGTCCGCAGCAGAACGCCTACGTCGAACGATTCAACAGGACCGTTCGCTATGAATGGCTGTCGCAGTATCACTGGGACGACCTGGACCACGTGCAGCGCGTCGCCACGCAGTGGATGTGGTCCTACAATCATGAACGCCTAAATATGGCACTGGGCGGATATACCCCAAAACAGCGGTTGGCCATGGCCGTGTAGCGTTTCTACTTCTGGCAAGCGCTAAAAATGGGGGGATTACCGAACGTTCTTGAGTTTTCAAACTGCCTGCGCCAAAAGCGGTAGCTAGCGAGGAGCATTGACTGATGCTGGCTTGACATGTAACTGGAACATATCCAGCATAAGATGAAGCGAAGTAGTTTGTATGCGTGTATCTCCAATTTGGAGTGACCACATTATTTTGATGTGCGAAACGAATGGGCCGTTACACTCTGCACAGCGACCATGGAAACATCTATGCTTCGCAAGATAGCTTCTATTTCTTTGAGCGACTTCAAGATCTCCGGGTTCTCGTCCGCTTCAAGTTTGGCAATCACCTCATGCACGCTGGTCAGTGCTTCGTCGATCTGCTGTGGAGAAGTAGTGCCGGTTGCCATCTCATCATATGCCCAATCTACGTACGCCCACAGACTGGATAGCCTTGCGTGCCCTGACAGCGAAGAGACTCGTGACAAAATTGTACTTATGGCTTCTACACCAATTGAGTGGTTGCTACGAAGTTGCTTTAGCCTATGAACTACCTGTAGGGTGATGTATCGATGGCGCAGCATGTGCGCGGTTGCGCGCTCGGGAATCCCTGCTAGTGCCCTTAAATCTCCAAACAATTGCGTCACGGTCTCCGGAGCTATCTGGCTACCAGTTCGAGTGCAAAAGGCCCAACCCTCATCCTTGAATAGCCGATTACTGCGTTTAAGCCGTCTGACCTGAATAGCCCGATGTACTTCCAGGTAGCTGGAGAGGTGCTGTAGGGTTTCCTCTGGTACAGGCACCACCCGTTTAGGATTTCCCTTTCTTTTGGAGGTCCTAATTTCAAGCCGTCCTCCCTCTTGACGTGCTTTGTCAATATCGGCACATTTAACCCAGGTGATTTCTTCTCGCCGGATACCTGAGTCCGCTAGCAGGACCACGAGGGCGCGATTGCGAGAGACGCAAAACGAGGATTGAGCGGATTCATCACAGGCGGCTATCAGGCAATTAAGCACATCGAGTGAGGCAGGGCGTACCACGCGCCTGGGCTCGGAAGACACCATGGCTGCGTGTCGGACTGATCTGCGCAAGAATCCGTCTTTCTTGATATGGGTAATCGTCACTCCTATTTGGGCGCTGCGGCCCACCTCGTCTACTAACCTGTTTCCCATGAGAAGGTGTTGTAGCCAATTCAGCATATCAATGGCGCGCAGCAGGACGCGATTGATGTGCCTGCCAGAGCTCTTATTTCGTTTCAGCAACCAATCAGCGAAGTCTATGAGGATTTCGTCGCATACCTCTAAAAACAGAATATTGGTTTCAGCCAGAAATCGAATAAACAGACTAATTTCGCTGGCGTAGGTGTTGATTGATGACGTCTGACGTCCCTGCCTACGCATCCAGATCAAATAAGTATTTGCTTCCCAGCAAACTCTTCCTGATGGCCAAAACAGCATCCTGAGCCCCGGGGCGGTCCAACGACCTTCGCTCCCCTGTGATGGAAATCCAGGCAAACGGAATTGCGGCGAGGTGGCCAGCCAAAGTTGTTGTTCATGACTCATTTCTAACCACGCGCAAAATCGCTCCGCCTCCGCTATATCTGCGCTGATGCCTTAGGAGTTCGGTCTCGGCAGCTTCGGATGTAGTCGATAGCTTTTTGAGACGCTCTAGCAAATCAAGGTATCGCGCAGTCATTTCCATTGCTGCATCTGTGGAAAACCGCTCTTTCCGTTGTTGCTCTGTTTCATTAACCGATACGATCGCGACCGTGGCGGCTCGTTTTCGTTCAAGCAACTGTGCCATGTCTTTGCGAAAGCGGAGTGAGCCACCTTCGTAGAGTGCGTCCAAGTGCTTCCGAAGCGTCTTAGTGGAAAGGGGGGTGATCCCTCGCTTATGATCCTCCCATAAGGCCAGTCGTTGGAGATTTTTGAATGAAATAATAGCTTCTGATGACGGCTCCTGTGAATCTAGGAGATTTCTGAGCACAACAATCCGCGCATTGACGCTACTTTCTGAGCGGTCGCGTCGGAGCTGAATCCCGGCGGCTATCTGGCCTTTAGTCAATCGTGGCATGTGGGTGCCCCTGTTATAGTGATTAGAATCGTATAGACTAGACGATGCCCAGCACGCAGCTGAATAGGTTGGGCGGTGAATGCGCCGCGCTCGGCAAGCATTTCCAGATAATCCTGAGTGTCAGATTCATTCATCACACTCATGTCGTCGCAGCCAAAGTGCTCGAGCAGGATGCTTCGCAGGCGAGCGACGCCTTCACTCTCATTAGTTGAAAACAAGGCAGCTGTAGCCATCGCTGCCTCCGCCTCAGAAATTTCGTGACCAGTCAATTCCTCCCGGACGTAACGCCAGACTGACGAAATATTTTCATGGCCCATAAACCAGGCAAGCGCTGGCAAGACATCTTCAGCCCCTCCTGAGTGGAAAAATGTCATGGCAAAGTAGCGCCGCAACTGGTGGGGTTTAAGGTTCCAGTCTTCACCGTCATTGTCCACCAAACCGAAGAGCATGCTGATTGCTGACAGCCCCGGGGCAATATCATCTTTCGTAAGAGGGGAAAGCCCTCTCGCGTTAGCTTTGAAAAAGATTCTGTTCGTGGAGAGAGGATCGTCATCACGGAAGACCGTGGCCAAGCTCTGTTTAATTCGTGAGAGCGAGTCTACGCACTGAGCCACAAGGTGCGGAACAGGTTTGTTCACAGATAGTCGGACTCCATGTAGACCTCGTTTCCGCAGTTTGATCGACAGATAGCTGCGATCACGTCGAGACGACACCGAACCCTTCTCCAACTCGAGCACTTCACCACGCCTGCTGCAGGACAGCAAGGCGATAGTCGAGAAGCAAATGGCAACATGAAGCCGAATGGCCATCAGACAGATCGGGTATTTGACGGAGTGCTTAGAAGCATCTCCGGCAAGAGCCCGATTAACCTTGGGGCCGAGTTCTCTGATGGGGTGCAACGCGATTGGCAGAGGTGCTCTTTGTTCTGCTTCCCAGAGCCGACGCATCGGCCCCTGATCGGAAAATAACGCTAAGAGGTCTCCTGCCGCTGTGCACATTTTGGCCGTGAATGCTTCCAGCTCTTGCGCGGTCTCGATCATCCACTTGCAACACCCGTGCACTAGTTTATTGCCAACCGACGGTGGTAGTGTTCTTGTTCTTTGGTTTATACGTCCTTTGAATTGTTTGCATCTTTCAACGACCCCACGAACGTCGGAAAGCTCACAATTGGCAAGACTGTCTACACTGTTACGCATGATCTCGCTGAGTGTCACAAAGCTGACTATTTCGCTTGCAGAGGGGGCTCCAATTAGTGTTTTCGAAGAGCCTTTCTCTGACCTGTTTTGATCGTGGAGTAAGAGGTATTCTCGCATATGGCTTGAAAGTCTCACACGAATAGGGTCGATCTCGATGGCGTCAGCTACGTAATCGGATTTGAGTTTTCCCCGCTGATTGTATGCCCCCGCTGCGCTAAGGAAGGATTGGACTGCATCACTTGTAGGCGCCACCTCGCCACAGTTGTCGGACAAAAATCGTTGCCATCGTTCAATGTAAAGGCCTGTTCCAGCGACACCTGCGGCGCTACTTGCAGCTAGAAAATCGGTGACATCATCCAAGCCCGAAACATGAAATCCCAATTCCCGAAATCTACTACCATATTTAACGGCTAAGTGTTCGGCAAACAACATTAAGAATCGGTGCCAGAAGCTAATCGAGAGTGGCGATAGGCCAGGCCCCGTCGAACAGCAGTCGATACCAGCAATAAGTATTAATTTGGCTTGCTTCAATGGAACGGCATACACGTTCTCTGTAAACCGTGCCCCAGGAAACCTTCGTGTCCAGTTTAGTTCGACGCCTCCTTTAATCCTTCCCTTCACTTTCCTTATGTCTCCGGCGCGGGTATCTACCCGCCACAGCGGAGCTGAAAAAGGTGATATCAGCCAACCGGGAAGGTAGCTGTCATCAACAGGCTTGCTCGTCTTCTCGAAGAACTCCAAGATGTGCTGTGGTAATTGACTGTTCATTACCAGATCTCCGGTAGCCGGATACTGGACTCAAGGTGAGCCTTTTGCTTGCTAGCTTTGCGAACTAAAGCGGCGATCGGAGACATCGCTAGCGGAAGTGGTTCAACCACAGCGTCGATGAATTTGCACCAAAAACGGGGTTTAACGCCTGTGATGCGGTCGGGAGAATCCAGGAACCTCGGTGTTGCTGTCTTTAATTGTTCGCGATAGATCATGGCGACGGCGAGCGCATTGGGATCGTCGCAGATGATCAATCGAGAACCTGCCTTTCTTGATTGGCGAGTGTGTTTCAGCTGAGGTTCAGATGAGTTGAGTGTGCCCTGCCGAAGAGAGGCTAGGAAAAGATGGAGCTCCTCAATTGTTTTAAAATCCATCACTTGGAGGCGATCCTGTTCTGATTCGACTGCATTCGCCAATAGACGGTTTTGATGCCTTCGGATCTGTCGCTCGTAAACTGCGATCCTCAGTGCTTCCGGAATGTAGTGTCGAATTGTTGTAGCTACATTTTTATGGCCGAATGCCCTAGCTGTTGTCACCAGGTCTCCACCAGACTGCAAGTAAACTAGGACGCCAAGATTCACGCGAATGGATTTGAACGTAATTTTCTCAGCCCAAGGCATCAGTTCTGGGTGGCGATCAAGAAAGGCAGTGGCCCTCGCTGAATTCGCTTTTTTTCCGTATGACCGCCACTGTGTGTTGCCACTTATCGAGCCGAACATGGTCTTCTCTGAGAAGTGAGTTAAGCTGTAATTCAGACTGCTCATACCTACCCATAGCATGGCTGCTTCCTCGTTTCTCCCTGTATTACGCAGTGCATCGCGCACCGGATAAGTCCACTCGATCACACGGCTTAGTACACGCTTGGCCAGATCGCTTAGCTCTTCTGATTTTTCCTCTGCCGAGCGAGGTTTTGTGACTGTGAATCTTAGCGAACCTTCCTTGCTGAGGCCTGAGGTTGTGATGCAGCTTTGCCCGCTTTTGTCTCGAGTAATCCTGGCACGGTACATTGAGGTCGCATTGAACTTAGGATGTTCTAGCATGAGCATAAGCATGCAAATTCCAGCTGATTCCGAGCTCATGATGCCAAGATAGGGAAGGAGTTTGTTTTTGTTATAGCGTTGGACGTAATACCAATAGGGCCAAGCACCCTGCGTATTGCGTTTGTCGCGCTTGCCACTATAGAAGAAGCGCGGCTGGGGTATCCCTCCCATGTCATATACCACTATGCCTAAAAGTGTCTTCAATAGATCGGGGTGCCCATCCTCCCTTTTTACAAGGCTCTTTCCAGTCGCTTGATCAATGAAGCGAAAACGCTCCGTACTTTTGAATTTCACAAGTAGGCTAGGATCAAACTGGGAGATCAATTCTTTACCTTCCCGGTACTGACTTTCGAGCTTTTCGAAGTCGTTGAGAGCACAAGCTCTGATCGTTTCAATCGCGTGTTCGAGGCGTTGCTGGTACTCCTCAAGATATTCGTCATCAGAAGCTAGGATTGAGATCGGTTCGAGAAGGTCATCGTTGAATGAGTCTCCTGCAATGTTCAGGTTGCGAGGCGCGGTTGATACTACTGCAGGTGACCTAGCTGCAATAGAACGGTCAGCCAGGAGAAGCTTGACGCTTGGTGAAGCAAAGCTGGAATCGGTACGCGCGATGGGAGGCAATGCCCCCGTGGCTACCAAGTCATCAAGTAACCGCGTGAACTGGCTCCAATGATTACCTGTCGTCGTTAGTGCTTTTCCTGCTTGCACCTCATTGGAGAAAAACGCCTCTCGCAAGCGGGACAACTGTTGGCGTAGCTCTTTTTCTTCCATCTCGAAGCTGGGTGTAGCCCAGTTTCTACTTGCGGATATTTCCGCCCATATTTGCAGTACACGGCGAGATGAGTAGGTCGTCTGAGCAGCGATGTATCGGCGTCCGTTGAGGCGGATGGCTTCGAGAAAGTTATTGGAGGCAGGTCCAAGCCAGTCCCTGAGGAATCGGAGGTCGACGACCGATATGCCTGATTTTCTCGAGACGTTATTGACAGGCAGAAGAAAAGGGTCTGATGGTGGCTGCTTGGGTGCGAGCGTTGAGTCGATCTTTTTTCTCATCTGATCTAAGTTCTTCATGCATGCCCCAATTAATTGCTGTATTGGCTGATTATCTTGCTACCCGTCTATTTTCCCCTAATAACTTTCTCACAAAAGGCGGCCAGCCCTCCCTATCCGATCGCCCAGCCCCGAGCTTACGGTAATCCTTCGCAGGCGGAGTATGTAGATTGGATCTGCGAAGTACTCGAGCCGGTAATCAAGCTCATGGCGGACGGCGCCTCGCTGGCTCTGAATGTCAGTAACGATATCTTCGTACCAGGAACGCCTGCTCGGTCGACCTACCTCGAGCGCCTTGTAATCGCACTTGAAGATCGTTTCGGGCTGAGCCTGGTCGATCGACTGGTGTGGAAAAACCCCCAAAAGCCGCCAGGTCCAATCGCTTGGGCGAGCAAACGGCGCGTTCAACTTAATGCTGGCTACGAGCCGGTCATTGTCATGACGAACAACCCGTTGAAACTGCAGTCGAACAATCAACGCGTGTTGATGCCGCATACCCCTCAGCATCTCAAGCTAATGGCGCGCGGTGGTGAGCGGCGCACGGCTGATAACTCTGATGGCGCATATCGGATCCGTCCGGGCAGCTATGGCCGGCAGACGGCTGGCCGCATCCCTCGCAACGTCTTGGAATTTCCGCATATTTCGGCGCAAGACCGGGCCTATCGCGCCGAGTGCCAGCGCCGAGGCATCCGGCCTCACGGTGCGACCATGTCCTACGGTTTAACCCGATTCTTGGTCGAATTTCTCTCGGAGCGTGGCCAGCCGGTGGCAGACCCCATGGGCGGTTCGCTCAAAACCGCTCTGGCATGTGAAGAGTTGGGCCGTCGGTGGGTGACCACGGAAAAAATGGTCGAGTACGTGCAAGGTGCCTCGTACTCGTTCCAAGATGCACCGGGGTTCTATCGGCCACCGGTGTGGGCAGGCCGCGCCTGAGGAAAGTCATGACGAGCACAAAACGCCCGCTGCTGGTGTACCCCGTTGTGCATTACGGGGATCGAACACAGGCCTTCGTTCAGAGCGAGTTGGCTTTCGACGCTGGCGCACCGGGCATCTTTCTTATTTCCCACAACCAGCATGATGCCTTACTGGCGCCGCTTGCATGCGACATCAAAGCGCGTCACCCAGAGAAATTCGTGGGGGTCAATCATCTAGGGCTGTCTGCTGTCGAGAGCTTTAGCGCGCTCTTGCGGTTAGGCCTTGACGGGATGTGGACAGATCGGCCCGGCGTCGATTCCCGCGGCGTGCGAGACAAGCGTCTGGTCGAATTGGCGCAAGATCACCCCGCCCTTCGCGTCTTCGCATCAGTGGCATTCAAATACCAAGATGCGGACGAGGATCCCCCACTGGCCGCGCGCCTCGCCTTGAGCGCAGGCTACCTGCCAACTACAAGCGGCACCGCAACTGGCGTTGCCGCTCCGCTGGCCAAGGTGAAGGCGATGAGCGAAGCCACAGGACGCAAATTGGCTATCGCCAGTGGCATGACGGCCGAGAACATCCGCATCCTGGGTCCGCATCTCTCTCACGTACTGGTTGCCACAGGTGTTTCGACGGACGAGTACCACTTCGACTATGAACTGCTGCGTCAGTTCTTGGGCCTTGCCGCCCAGGTCTCATTTGACGGCTGAAAGGAGCCAAGATGGAAAATATTGAACAACAAGTCCTTGACCTCGCTCGAGGCTATGCGCTGCAGGCAGAGGGACCTGCATTGGAAGCGGTGAAGACCGTGTTCATGCGCGGGCGCGGCTTTGGATTCAGGGTCTGCTACACCAAACCGCTCGCGGATCGCGACGTGCAATCGAGGATCACGGCCGCGGCTAACTTTCTGCTCTTCCTCGTGACAGGTACGCCCACGAATCTGGACCTGTCCACATTACCTGCCTCGACTCGTCTCTACCAAGATGCGGAGTTGCTCGTAGCGAACACGCCTCCTGCCTAGAAGGCGCCTTACACCTGACGCGATCCGGGCTCCACTATCAATCGCCCGGCCTGCGCAAGGTGGTCCTCGAACTCGCTCTCGCTCATCACCTCAACAATTCGGGTAGCGGGCACATGTGCGTAGCAACTGATCTCCCAGCTGAGAGCATCATCAATCTGCAAGCCCGACAGATCCACCCGCAAAATGTGCAGTTCCTCGTCCTTCAGGTACTCGCCAAGCCAATTGGACAGGCCATCCTCGCACGCATCGGCCGACGCGAAGAAGTAACAAGCCGCCTGTTTCTCTCCCAGCAATTCTGAGCGAGGGCCGATAGCAGGGCGAATACCTTCCTGCAGAATCGACGCCAAACTCGACGACGTCGTCACGTGATACGCGACGGCCTGCATTAGGGTCTCGGCCTTGCGATAGGACGGCGGATATCTGCAAGCTGATCACGTATCGGGGGGAGGTCAGGATTCGAATGATCCACTTCGCCTGGTTGGAGCACCGATGCGATCATGATCCGAGGCTCGAAGATCACAAGCCAATCTTCCTGACCATTTTGCCGACTGAGCGATGCCTGAATGCCCCGATCGGCGAACCATGCCGCCAGCGCCGGCCCGTGGTCCGCCCCCAGAGTGTCATGATTCACACTCAAATTCCGGAGCACCTCGGCGGGCAACATGCCGTCGGCCGCCGGCCGGCGATCCGCAACACGACGAAGATCCTCAATGACACGATCGCGATTTCTCATGCGAGCTCGACTGGATACGAATGCTTCAGCCTCAGCCAGGCTGATAAGTGCGTCCTCGAGCCAGTTGACGTCCGCGGGGATGGCCACCATCTGCACGACGCCCCCGCCCTTCGCGTATTTCTGAGCTGTCGAATAGCCGGTGGTCAAGTAAACGCCCGGCCCGCATTCGTATCGACCTGGCCGGCAAGGCCGGATCTCTGCCGCGCCACCCTCCCAGCGACGGCCGCCGTGATAGGCGTAAAGATAGCTTTGCAATGTCATGGTCTCGGTTGTCGAATCAATGTGCGTTAGCGCACCAGAGGTTCATGCCCCTGGCTTCGAACGCCTTCGAAGCGAAAGGTGAATTTTAGGCCAATGCCTTCTCCCCATTGGCGCGCAAAAGTCTTGCAATTGCGGCATTTAGGCGGAAAGGCGATGCCTTGTTGCACAGACCAACTTACTGACGCCGGCCGTTGATCGCTGCCGCAACTTCGCCCCCGCATACACCCCGAATTCGCTGATATTCCTCCGGGGTATCAATGCCGTCATGTACACGGGAAGCCTCTCTAGCCATCTGCTCCATCTCGGGAATCCACTCGTCAGCAATGATCTGCTTAAAACGAGCCATCAGCTCCTCGGAAGTGCCAATCATGACCTCTTCGGCATAGTGGGCGCGGAATCGCTGCTCCGCTCGGGTGGCGACATCCCTGGCGATCGCCTGATTGGCTTGTACGTGTCGCATCTCATGCTGCAGAACTTCGTCAAACGCACATGAGCCTTTGCGAAGCTCTCGTGCAACATGGACTGTTTGTGGCCCAGTCACGATCACCATCTCCGCGCCGATCCTCGCGCACTGCAGGCCGCTAGCGGGATCCCGCATCGATGCTGTACGCACCGCACTTTGGTAGAAAAAGCGCGACTCCGTAAGGCCGACCGTAATGGGGGTCTCGCCGTTCATAAGGGCCTTCGACTTCTCTCGCGCAGAAACCTCGGTCATCGCAGTCAGCGTCGGCACGTCTTGCCTCGTTGACAGCAAGACCGCTGCTGGTCGAGCGGACACATGCAGCTCCATGGGGGGGAGGCTCGAAGCGCATCGTTCTGCAAAATCGGACTCGGCGCCCCTCGTTCCGGCCTGCGCCAGCCCGGCGGAAAATCCCAAGACGAGTGCAAGACCACCAAGGCCAAAGATGCGAAAAAGCGCGAGAGCGTAGCTTTGCATTTCCAATATCGACTTTTAAACTACCAGAATCACTTATTGAATTCATTTTCCATGATATCGAACGCCCTTCACGATCTCAAGACGCCCCATGTCCAGCCCTTCGCTACGCTCCGGCCGTCGCCGGATGACGCGGACGGTGTCGGCGACGCCTCAGTAGACCAATTCGCGCTCGTGCTCCCTGCTGGATTGGCTCCTCTCCACGAAGACGCCGACCTGGCGGCAACGCCCGTTCGCCTCGAAGAGGGCATCGCATGCTGGCAGGACATCGCAGGCCAGGCGCACCAAATCGGCTCGATCGAATCTCCCCTCGATGCCGAAATCCAAGCTGCCCTGCGTCGGCCCGACGGGCTTCTCGCCATCTTCATGGAGCCCAGTTCCGGCACACATGCAGGATTCGCTCTGTTCCAGGCCGTAGACGGCCACAATGACCACCCGGGTGACCGCAAATGAACATCCACCAACGTGCAGGACACTTTCTGACGCGCCTGGCGAAAGCTCCGGCAGTCCGCGCGACGCTTCACAACGTCGATCAGCCGCGAGGCCGCGCCTTCGCCAACACTATGAAAGCGGTATTGCCAGCCCTGCTGCTCACCGCCAGTGTCCATGCTCAATCGCCCGTGCCACGCGCTGAGATTCAACTCGGCGACGATGCCGTCATGGTGTTGCCATCGCTTCAAGAAACTGCAGCCAATGCCGTCGCCCGCGCCGAGCTCAAGTCGGCAGCCATGGAAAGCGCAGACTTTGAGCAGCTTCGCCCAACTATCGAGCACGTGGTCGACAGCGTACGAGAGCGTGAGAACAGGGACGCGGTGCTGGGCATGCTCATCGCGTCGGTCGTGGCATCAGCGGAGATCCAATCCTGGGCCAACGAAACCGGTCGCCCCTTCAAGGATGGCGTTGCTGCGTACTTGGAGAACCCGGCTGACTGGAGGGCGCAGGTCGCCGCTTGGGATCGCATGGCTGCAAAGTACGACAATCTCATCGATCAGGGCCCTGGTGTGCGTGAAGTGATGGTCAACCAGGCTTTGGCCAACGCCGCTCGACGCATCGAAAGCCAGGTATCGGCGATCCGCGAGGCAGCTGCTGTCCCGGCGCCTATGTCGTCGCCCTCCCCCGCGCCGGCCCCCCGTACCGGATTCGCTTATGGGGCCGAGGCTGTCAAGGTGGGCGGAATGGACTGGGCCAATGCAGCGATCAGCATCGCGAGGGGTGGCGCTGCCCTCTATGGCGATCGGGATGTGGAACAGACCGTGCGCAAAGGCACGGACATGGCTCGCAAGGGCACGGGGTACGCCCGCCGCGGGGAAAGCATCTCCAACCGTCGTAACGTCATCGACCAAGTGCGAGGCATCGGCGATCTCATGGGCTCCGTCGGCCGTGACGTTAACAAGCCGGCGCCGCGCGCCAGGAGCCGGTACTGATGGATTGGAAACTAACCAGAGAGATGGGGACCAACCAGGAGCATGCCGTCGCGCAATTGGCTGCATCCCTGGTCGGGTATGCCAATACGTCCATCGGACACGAACTGCCGTCGATCGAACGACTGGAAGTAATAGCCATGAACGCGAAGCGTTTCATCCTCGCCGGCCGAGTTGTGGACTGGATGATGGCGCTCTGCACCGCGGTACCCGATCTGCGACGAGCATCCATCCACCTGGGTTCGACTCCCGACGTGGGGGAGGACGGCCAGATCCGATACGACTTTGATGTAGGAACTTCTTGCGTTAACTCCACCAGTCAATGTCTCCGCCATCATGCTGAAGTGGAAGATCTAGCCGTGCAATGGATTCTCGAGGATGGCACTTATCCCACATTTGTGAGAGAGTTGCTGGCTGCAGATCCGAGAGAGGAGGTCGTTTTGCAACTCGACCTCTGCCGCGATTCGCTGCCCTGGGATTCTCGTGATACCCAGAACAGGGTCGCGGAATACTTTCGTGCCTTCCGTGAAGCCTCGCCGGGAGTGGCCCACGAGATTGACGTCGGCCTAAGGTTTGGTGCGGACTTGAGCAGTGTGGAGGAACGCCAACCCGCACAACCCAGACCTCGTGCGGCCTAACCCAGCCGAATTTGAAAAGGCCCCGATTACCTCGGGGCCTTTTCATTGGGGCTTAAGTCTTAGATGAAATCATGCTGCTCGAGGACGCGATCGCTCCGGTTGATCGAGGTTAGTCCCGATGTCAAAGCATTTCTGGACATACGAAAACGGGTCAACCTTGCCGGACTCCACTGCTTCCTCGACAGACGCGCGATGAAATGCCTCGAGCGTGGCCACGCTGATCTCGCCTGGTGTCTTGGAGAAGACCAAGTGTCCCGCTCCCGGCACCCACATCGTTTTGTGGTTAGTTTCGAAGGACTCGCCCAGCAGGGTGTCCACGGATGAGTCTATCCACTCTTTAACTGGCGTAGCATCCGCCGGCGCCTCTCTCCCAAAGCCGTAGGTGCGCCGATATGCCTCGGATAGAAAGGCGCGCAACTTGGAAAGACCTTCAACATCCGTAGCAAGCAAGCGAGATTTCCCGTGCTTGGCCAGGCCCGTCTTCCCCCTGCCGACTGATACGGGGATCACTGTTGTGACGTCGATGAATTCTGCCGTCGTGATTTCGTGAGGATCCTGGCTGACAATTCTCGATCGAACAGCATCAGCGATGGCGCCTTCGAGATCCGTGTCAGAGCCGCCGAGCACGCGCTCGTCATCATCGAGGACCTGAATACTCAGAACTGCTCGGCCAGGCAGCGCAACCTTCGCCGCCCTCAAGCCGGGAGGCAGCGACTGAGCTGCATACGCGGCCACAAGGCCGCTGATAGCCCTGGCTGCGAATCCCAAAGTCGTTGCGGTGCGTCCGACCGCCTCCCAGTCGTGGACAAGGGCACGGTCTATGCCAACCTCGGCTTGGCCAATGGCGGATTCGGCGCCCTCGAGTGTAGCGGCAGCGTGTTGCCAAGAGCTTCCGGCCATTCCAGGCCCGTCTACGACAATCCACTTCGCCAGAGGACCGAACTCGGATTCGATCTCGCTCAGAAGCTTGCCGATCGGAAGTCCGGGGGCGCGATTCATCCGATGTCGGTGCTTCGCAAAGGCTTGTTCAACCTCCGCATCAGTGGCGAGCATGTGCGCGGGCAACGGGCTCTTAACGCCGGCGCGTTCTATCGCCTTTTGCATTGATAGGCGCCAGGCGGGCCGGATTGCGCTCAAGATCTGGCGCGAGTAGTCGTTCAATTGGGACAGCAGGACGTTCTGGATGGGAATTGACATAGGATGCTCGAATTAGCGCAGACGCCCGATCGGGCATCGTTAACGGAATCTGAATGAAGGGGGGCGCGGTAACGGCATCACCGCAGCAGGATCGGGTCTGCCCGGATCTGCGATCATTTCCGGCGGACGAGGCAGGTAGCGTTGCAGGTGCTCCATCAGGATCCCGGCGTCGACGATCTCCAGTTGGCTTCCTGGATCAGGCTCCGCCCGCGCGGCCCTGTATGCCCCTCGATCCATGTAGAAGTGCGACCGGTGCAGGCCGACCTGTTCGACGATGGTGTGGCCGACGAAGGTCAGAGACAGACCTCGCTCATACGGCCTGTCGGTTGCGATCACCGCTTCAGCCGAGCCGACCATTGCCGGCGCCAGCTGCGGAAGGACGATGTGCTGGCCCTCCCCTTGCGCCCGGTGCCATTCCTTAATGAGGCGTCGGCCCCACGTTGTCGTTGCCCGAAACCGGTCGAGTTGCAAAGGCAGGCTCGGTTGAACCTCTCCGCCCCAGCCTGCCGGCGCCTCGCCAGCTGCGAGTGCTCGGATGTCAGCGTCAGTGAAGAGGCCTTTGGATTCGCCGCCGTCAAGGTCGCGCGCTGACCCGGGTGCAACCATCAGCTCCGCGTGAGCGATGTGGAACTGAGCCGAACCGTCATCGGCAAGCACGGTCCGAATGTATGGCAGCGCCTCTACACGAGGCCCGAGGTCCGTGAGAAGTTCATCCATTTCGGGCTTTGACAGTTGCGTCGCCCACGTGCCGCCGTTGTAGAAAAAGTCGTTCGGCGAGTGTGCCCAGGATTCCATCTTCCCCAACGCCGAGAGCAGCATGTCATCGTGGTTGCCACGTACGGCGTAGAACCAGGGCTCGCGTAAGAGCCGAAGCGTGTTCATAGGCTCCGGACCGCGGTCGACCAAGTCACCGACGGAAAAGACTCGATCGGCATTCGGATCAAACTTCAGCTGATCAAGGCGATTCATCAGCAATGAATAGGATCCATGCAGGTCTGGCACGACGAAATCACGGCCATCCGAATTCTTGGCGTGCTCGACTACAAGGGGGGTACTCATAGAGATTCTCGAAGAGTCAATGTGTGGTACCGGTCGGCGTTGTGAGTTCCGCGACCTCCAGGACTTTCTCGAGCGAATGCCGCTCGACCATCTTGTCGAGAATCCGCGCTGTGGTCAGCACATCACCCAACGCTGCATGCGCTTGGCCGGCTTCCACGCCATAGTGCTCTGCGACCTCTACCAGCTTGCCCTTGTTCGATCCGCTGAATTTGGTCCAGAGCCGCCTGACGTCGATGTTGACTGGAGTGTCGAGTTCGATGCCATACCGTCTCCCGTTCTCCTGCAGCACCGGAATATCGTAGGTACGCGAGTTGAATCCGATGACTGCTGTTCTGTGGAACATGTCCAGCAACGTGTCCGCGTACCGCTGCAGCGTGTGACAGTTTTCGACGTCTTTGTCATAGATGCCGTGGACCTTGGAGGCTTGCGGGGTGATTGGCATTTCAGGATTCACCCGCGCCCCTCGTTGCAAAGTGCGCCCGTCCCGCTTTACGAACAGCAGACCCAGCTCGACGACCCCGGAGCTGCGGGCCATGCCGGTCGTTTCAAGGTCGAACACGGTCAGCGAGCGCTGCAAAGCGGCGGACAGGGCGACGAGGCCAGGAAACTGCTCCGGCGCGGTCATGGCGGAAACGGCTGCGGTCAACGGCTGATTCTCCAAAGGCGGTTGTCGTGACGAGCTTCTATTATATTGATTTTGCACGTATACTTCCGCGCGTAAAAGCCAGTTTCTACCAATATGCTCGCCACAGCTCCACCATCCCAACTTCCGCCAACTCCGCGACGACCTGACGAGATAGAGGGGCTGTCTGCCACCGAACAGGTGGTCCAACTTATGAGCATCCTGGATGGGGATTCGGTAGAAGAGTTCGCCTCATACTGTGCGGGCTGCTTTCGCCAGCTGCACGACGACGCCGGCGGTGACCATCCGATGCTGGCGATTTATGCCGGGGCAATGTGCGCAGCCGTCGCGCAAGCGCCAACACTTCCCGACGGAAAGGCAAAGCTGGACTGGCTCAGGCAGGAAATCTTGGCGGCCGACAAACCTGGCGCCACGTCTCGCGCATTTCTGATCGCCGTAGGGAACGCCATTCGCATTTCGGCGTTGAATCGAGCGTCGTTTACCATCGGAAGATCGTTTCCGCTATCCCAGACCATCGCCGTCCTACTTGGCCAGCGACAGATGAGCCTGGCGCTACAGGCGTCCGCCCAGGCTCACCCCGGGGACTATGCCGGCCCCCTCCCCCCCAGCGCCAGAGCACTCATGCTGGACTTCCCAGAGAAGTTGATCCAGTTGAGATTCCGGGAGGAGATCCTATCCGATCACCCTGATCTGACCACGGCCCTGAGCGACTATCGCCGTCGCCACCCGTCACATGCCATGTAAGCGCTCAAGGGGAGACTCATTCAATGCGAAAACTCGCGAGCAACTGGTTAAGCAGGCTACACCCCAACGGTGGAAATGCTCGCATGCAGCGCCCGGCTGACAATCTACTCGAGCGCCTGCAGCGGCTCGAGTCTGACTTGCAAAAAGAGACGCTCATAGATGAGGCGCTTCGCTCGGCTTTGCTTCATCAGGTTGGCGTGTATCGAGCTTTTCTCGCGCGAGTCAAGCTCCTAGAGGTAGATTTGTTCTCCGAGGGAGGGCGAAGCCAGATGGGCAATATCTCGGAATTCTGCCGCCTGGTGCAGGATGACCTGCCCAGCGCAAACTGAACGTTCTCGCTCAAATGAACGGGTTGCGTACTTGATCGGCCGCCCGCCGCTTTCCAGAACCTTGGTCAAGCTTGGCCGACGGCGCTCCGATCACCCCGCCCAGCCGCCACAATCCGACGAAGTTCGCTATGCCTTTCACGTCCACCGCGGACAGGTGAAACGAAAACTCTTCGTTGAGCCACATGACGCCACGCTCAAGTGCGCCCGGCATGGTTATGGACACCATCGATATGACCACGCACAACTCAATCAGGTAACGCCGAAGCGCCATAGGGCCTGCTACGACCAAGCGAAAAAGCCCGGCGATAATCCTGAGAAGGAAAGAACCCTTCCGCTTACGGTACCGCCGTTTACGCATGAATTGCACGGCGTGGGTGAGCCACCATCTTAGCTAGAGCCACGAGCAAGCGCCAGGGCCGTTTGATAGTCGGTCAGCGCGTGCCTGAGTTGAGCCAAGTCGGCCAGCGCCGGCCGGTCGAGTAGACGCCGGAAGAAGGCTTCCCTGGCGGCCAAGGCTACTGGATCCGGTTGTGCTTTGAAGAGCGACCGCCCAACATTTGCGCTTTCCACGTCGGCGCAGGACGTTGCTACGAATGACTCGTCATCACTTCCATGAGCGCCGCTCAGCATGCTGTGCATTCGCGCACGCTCCTGACGAAGATCTGTCGCGAGGTTTTCAGCAATGCTTTGCTGCTGATCCCGTTCGGCTGCAAGTCGCACGTTTGTGCGCTGCGCTTCTGCCAAAGCCTCTCGCAAACGCGAGACATCGCTGTAGTCGCCAAAACCGCCCGCAGAGGGCGCATCAGCCCCCTCTCCTGCCGACAACCAGGTCGCCACACGATGTGCCTGGTCAGGCTCGAGAAAATAGCCGTGGCCGGCACTGGTGGTCCGACCTCGGCACACTACGCCGTCCCGATGCAGAGTGGCCAATCGCCATGCCAACTCCGCACCAGAAATGCCAGTTTCAGCGGAAAGCTCAGCCACCGTTCTACGCTTGTCGTGCGGGCTGGTCAACAAGGCGCGAAGCAATGCCGCCGGTCTGTCACCCCATGGCAATGCAATGGCTGGAGGAATCTGGGCTCCGAGGTAGATCCGGGCGCGTTCCTTCTGCCGGCGGTCAAGTTGGTACTCGACTCGCTCGGACTCATTGCCGCGGCGCACCTTTCTGCGCGACACTTCATTTTGCTGGACGAGCTGCGCAAGGATCCATGAAAGCTCAGATCCCGCAACGCCGGTGATTCGCGCGATCTCGTTCAGATCAATATCAGCGCGGTTCGCCAGGAGGGCGAGATATATCTGTGCAATCGGATCCAGTCGGATCGGTTTGCATCCCTTTGGCGGCGAAACCGTTCCGTGATCCTTTACCACAGCTAGGGGCTCGTTCATCTCATCTCGCACAGAAATTTTGATGACAAATCCTACCAACGCTCTGAGCCAAAGGCACGGTGATATCAACCCTTTTCGACAGAACTACGCCCCCAACACCATTCAATGCACACGCGGCCGCGCCGGACGTTGCGGGAGAGGATCAATCTCGTCTGCGGTCGGTTGGAACATTGCTTCTGCGGCAACAGAAAGGGAACGCAGGTTCTGAGACATGCCAATGCAGCGATCCTCAATATCGACCAGCTTGTAGTAGCGCATCCCGCCGGGCAGCGTCGTCATTCCGATAGCCACGGGAGAAGTTTCACGGTTGCCGTCGAGGTATGCGAATGGGTCGTTTGGCCCGGCATAAGGGTCGTAGGCCCACCTTGAGCCAAGGGACTCTGACTCATCGTCCACGAACTCCGGCGGCGCAGCGCTTTCAGTCTGAGCCATGCTGATCTCCCCTGCTATCACGTCACACCTTTATGGAAGGCTCGAAGATTGCCTTCTGAAAAAATTACTGCCTGAAAATGCGCGGACGGAAGTTCTGATAACCACCATGACACTTCCGAGCACACCTGGTGCGAATCGCCCAATCCATTGTTGGCGCTTACGTGAACCTCCAAACAGTTCTCACTCGAGAGCAGCTCCCTGACCAGCATTCGCTCGGTGCGGCCGGACCGTGTCGCCACGATATTGAGGTGCGAGAGGTCGAGCGCGTAGGGCACTCGAGACTCCAGCATGGCTCGATATTCCTTCCAGCTGGCAAGCAATTGCCGATTCCCTCGATCTGGGTAAAGACCCTCGACCGCTACCGCGCACCCAAACAGATCAGCGGCCGCCCGTGCATTGTCGAAGACATCCTGAAGAGACGCGTTCCTTCTGTACCCCGCATGGGCGGAGTAGGCGGTTGCACCGAGCACGTCATGGATGCGCTTGGCCGTTCGAAACTCCTCCATCTCCTGGCGAAAGTTCGAAAGGTCATACTCGACCCTCGAGTCGTTCACCCTGACATTGGCATGCAGCCGGAAGGCTGTACCTGGATAGGAGCGACGGAGGTCGTCAGCAATCTCCTCGGTCAGTACACCCTTGGACTGGGGGACCAACTGGACATGATTGATGCTTAATTCACCCCACAGTGGCTCTACCAGGGTCGCGGATACGGACATGCTGCTCGCCAACGCCATCGCTTCCCGATGACCGATCATCGGGAAAGCTGCTAGCGAAAGGTGAACGTCCCTGTTTGAGCCGCAATTTGCGTATTCAAGGTTCGATGTCACGTTAGCCCCTCACGGGCGAGGTCTTGACATCCGCGTGTCGATGGCAGTCTGTTCACTTAGTGGCGCAAAACGAACCACCGAAAGGTCGCTGTAGCTCTCCGTACCCCAGCGAGCAATGGTCGCCGATTCCGCCGCACCGCTGCTGAGATCGATAGTCAGCGTACCGCCAGCAGCTGAGCCATTCTCATATCCACTGTGGAGCTGATCGAGCAGCCGCTCTGCAAGGCGCTCAACCGCAGCTTCAGTCCGAATGACGACGTCGATCCCATCTCTTGTCGACGGGATGTGCGAGTCAGGGACGTCGACATACTCAGTGTCGTCGTAGAAGGACGCATCCCACTGGTCGCCGTTGTCGCCAGCACCCGCATACACTAGCTCGAATCGGCGCGCGCCATAACCACGAGCATGCTCGAAGGCCTTTTGGGCCTCATCGATGACGCCGGCGTTGCAAGGAGCACTCGCGATAACGTCTGCGATGCGCACGCGCTCATCTGCCTCATGCGCCGTCCGCTCCATGAAGTATTGATGGGACAGTGTGAGGGATCCCCTGGCCACATCAAGGTGGAACGTTGCGGCGCCACCGTCTTCGTCTTCGAAGTTGGGAAAGAGCCGGCTGACCACAGCATCGAAGGCGAGTCCGCATGCTTCGCACAGATCTGGAGCCAACTGGGCAGCCAGATGCGGCGGGGTAACGTCAAGAGACCACTCGCTCAATTCGCCACCACTGCCCGAGCACGTCGCCGAGATGGTCTGCACTCCTTCCACCATGCCGGCGCGAGCCATTACGTCGTTGAGCATGTCCAGTTCCGACTGCATCAATTGCTCGCCTGCTCTTTGCGGCGTCGCAAGCCCGATGGCCAAGCCGCGAGAGACAGGCAGGGCACCGCTCTGAAGCGCTGGATGATCGGGCGATACGTCAGCATAGGACGTTGCTGACGCGAAATCCCCCCAGCCGTCGGCTGACCAGAAAAGCCCCGGATGAATGGTCGAAGAAGTGGGCATATAGAGCACGGACTTACCGTTCTCCTGGCTTTTGCTGAGCTGCAGCATGCGGCTCGCCAACAACGCCAGATCTGCCTTGTCTGCGCCAGGCTCTCGAGTCCGATAACTGCCAATGGCCCGCTGCATGCGATCGCGCAGATCACTTGGGGGATCGTCGTGAAGAATCACGACTTCGGCAACGTCCAGAACGGCGGGTTGGATTTCATCCCCGCGCACCCCCGCCTCGATCATGGCCCCCAACCCGGCCAAGCCAAGGGATCGAATTTCCAGAATGACTTGCTCGACCGAATTCACAGGGACACCTCCAACACAGCTTAATTCATCAGAATTATACGTTCAGGTTCAACATTGATTTTTTAATCCGCAATTGAATTTCCAAGGAAATTTCAATTTTTGGCTGAAAACGCCATCTTCAGGACGAAAAACACTACGAATTTAGATGTGCCCGATCCAAGAAGCCGCCCATCTTGGGCGGCTTGCGAATCACAAGCTACACAGCATGTTGGGGTAGAAGCCTGTCTTGTTGACGTACGGTGATGCGCAGATGAACACAACCGCGTACGGCCCCTGTTGAGTCGCCGGAAAAATTGAGTACCCCGGTTGAGCGAGCAATGCCATGCACGCGCCCATGCTCTGGGTTGATTGACATTGCCGATAGATGCCGGCCGCAGTGGGAGGGACCGACGGCGCAGGGGTGACGCATGAATTGCTGATCTGGGCCCAGGCCGTGTGGTTTCGGGCGCTGCCATCAGACCAGAGTTGGTAGGAGCGCTGCTGGACGATGGACCCTGTTTGCCCGGCAGGGCAAGCAACCGTTGTTTGCTCTGTCTGCGTGCTCACGAGGTAGTAGGCGCAAGTTCTCGCAGTTTCGACCCATGCGGTGGCGCCGCGAATCGTGCCGTCTGACCAAGTCTCGTAGGTTCGCTGTTGGGTAATGGAGCCGTTCTGATTGCTGGGGCAAGCAGCTTGCCGAGATTCCGTCTGAACCGAAACGCGGTAGTAGGAGCAGGATCGAGCAACCTCAGACCAGGCCGAGAAGTTCCGCGTCGAGCCGTCCGACCACATTTCGAAGGTTCGACGTTGCGTCACACCCCCCATCTGATCTGAAGGGCAACTTGCCGTCGCCTCTTCATATTCGTCGCTCACCTTGTAAAACTCGCATGATCGACTCTGTTCGACCCATCCCGTGTCGGCCGTAATGCTGCCGTCATCATGCTCTGTGAATGTCCGACGCTCGATGATGGTGCCCTGCATAGTTGTTGGGCACGTTACGGTTCTATGCTCCTCGTGCAAGCGTAGGCATTGACCCGCTGTCCTCTCCCACGCCGCGAGGGTGCCATCAGGAAGCGAGTATCTCGATTCCGTGATCGGCCCACCTGCGTAGGTCACGCCGGCAGATGGCGCGCCATACACATCGATGCAAGAGCGCACTCTACTTTCATCGTCGACCGCCAAGATCGACCCTCGCAGGACGGTTGCCCCTTGCGGCACGTCGCCAGGAAGCTCCCCCACTATTGGGGCGCCAGTTGCGGAGCTCGGCCGCGAACTCACAAAACTCGAGTTCGCCGCCGCAGGGCCCCACGCGCCTTGAAGCACAATGGCCAGAATTGTCGACCCGAAGGTGAGGCGTTTGAGTTTGGAAAAATACATCTTTTGCTCGTGATCGTTAGAAAGGCCCGCAGATTTGGTAGAAGTACTCGTCGCCGATCCACGTATCAGCGTCGCCTCCGGTCCCACGCCATTCCGTGTGATCAAGCGCGCCGACGCTATAACTGCCCATCGTCGTTTGCTTGGAGCTGCCAACTAGCCGACGATTCACGAAGTAGTTGTAATAGCCATTTCCTCCTGGCCCGTTCAAGATCGTGACGTAATTGTTGTAGGAATAGGTGCATGTGACCGCGGCCTGGCAGGTGCTTCCAGTTTGGTACCAGGCAGAATGCGACCGTGCAGATCCGTCAGACCACAGCTGGTAGCTGCGCTGAATGCTCACATATCCCGTCTGCCCTGCTGGGCAACTTTGGGTGCTGTTCTCGTATTGGGTGCTCACGAAGTAGTAAGCACACGTGCGGCCAGTTTCCACCCAGGCGCCGTAGTTCCTGTACGTGCTATCAGACCAAACCTCGTAGGTCCGCTGCTGGTAGACGGCGCCGCTTTGGTTAACTGGGCACGCCACCTGGCGAGCTTCCACTTGGTTCGAGACCCAGTAGTAGGCGCATGTTCGACCGATTTCTGACCAGGCGCTGTAATTCTTGTTCGTGCCGTCGGACCATTGCTCGTACGTCCGTCGTTGGGTGATTGCGCCGCGCTGATTGACCGGACATTCGACTTCGCGAGTCTCAGCTTTGTTCGCGACGAGGAAGTATGAGCAGGATCTCGATGTCTCAACCCAGGGAGAGTAGTTTCGCTTCGAGCCGTCCGACCAATTTTCGAAGGTCCGACGCATGGTGATGGAGCCGGTTTGACTCTGAGGGCATGCTCCGTCCTGCACTTCGAACCCGTCGCTGACCTTGTAAAAGTCGCAGGATCGGCTCAGTTCCACCCATCCAGAATCATCGGTGACTGAATCGTCGTCAAGGACTGTGTAGGTCCGGCGTTCTACGATGTCTCCCTGCTGGGTACCAGGGCACGCAGCCGTTCGCGTTTCCTCGTGCCGGCGTTGGCAGGCCCCGCTCTGATAGCTCCATGGCGACGGGGAACCGTCAGATAGCGTGTACCGATATTCTGTGATCGGCCCCCCCGAATACGTCACCCCAACCGAGGGCGTACCGTAGATTTCAGCGCACGAGCGCGTCCGGGTTTCCCCGCCGAGCTCCGATACTGAGCCCTTAAAGACAGTAGCCCCGGTCGGGATGTCGCCGGGGAGCGTGCCAATCATGGCTGCACCGTTGCTGTTGGCTGGTCGCGAGCTCACAAAGGTCGCTGGATTCGCGCTCACCATGCTTGGCATCGTCAGGCTGCCGAACGCCAAGATCACGCTGAAGACATCGCGTATGGCACGGATAGCACCAGAAGGTCCGGGTATTGTCACTTTTGCCTCGTGCATATTCAGAATGTTTTGCTTCATGCGAATGCAGTGCCACATGCGGTCGAATCTGCCTCCGCCGGCGCCTCGTCTCGCTGGCTGTCACCCCACTCTTCCCGCGCCAAGCGACGCATGTAGATGAGGTCCAGTGCGTAGAGGCGCACCCGGTGCTTTTGCAATGCCGCCCTATATCGGCGTGCGCCATGAGAGCGTCCGATCAGGGCGAGAATCTCGGCCTGGTCCCGATCCCGCCGATCCAGCGGCTGAAAGCGGCGATCAAATAGCATGACCAAGCACGCAACGGCCCCCAGGACAGCAGACGCTACTAGCGCCATAAGCGAAAGCAGGGGCGTGAGGGAGTATCCGAATGCTCGAGCCTCAACGCCGTCGACCAATGTCTGAATCAGGCCACCGGCGGCCAACGCAAGAACAATCACACTGAGCAGCAGCCGGTTGCGCCTCAGCAGCACGTCGGTGTCCGACCACTCTTCAGCCTGAAGATCGATCTGCAGAGTCGGCGTCATGCGCACTCCTTTGGGTCCGCAATCCTGCCGATGAGATCGATGAATTTGGTCATCTTTGCCTCTGCCGAGAACGACTGGTCAGAATCAAGCGTCAGTCCATTTGGGGGCGTCTTCATAGTCATGGCCTAGTAGCGCGGTCGCGGGAGCTTTAGAGGACTGACATTCGCTGCAGCGGGAAGAAAGCGCACGCCGGCCATTCCCTCCAGTTCTGCAAGTGTGATTTCGCGATGGCGTCGATTCGGCGCGTTCTCCACCAGGTAAGCCCCTGCAGCGTTGCGCTTCGGGTCGTACACCAACTTGAATACGTGCGTAGGAATCAGCACCCTGCCGTTCAGCCGCTTGATTTGCGCGCCTTCAAACAGCGGCCCCGTGATGACGTAGACCGACTGATATCGGGCGTACGAGCGCACCGCCGACTCCACTGCAGCCCATAGGTTGCGATTCAGGTTCGGATCCTGCGGGATCATGTTCGACAGGAGAAACGACTGTGAGTCCGCCCCACGGGTAGGCATGTCCGCGCTTGGAGCCAGATGCCCTCGGTCCAGTCCCGAACCTTTAAAGTCAGCCAACGTCGACTGCCAATCCCTTGGCAACCGCGAGTCGGGTCGAAAGTCGTCGGAGCGCCCGACGCTCATGGCTGCCTCCAATCGGTTGCGAGTCAGATACTCCGCGGCCCACAACGGACTGCGTGCAACCCCCGAGTACCAGATCGCGTAGTAGTCCGAGCACAGCTCTTTGGCCGACACGCCGAGCTTTGGGTTAACGAGATCCGGGCGGGATTCTTCGAAGTAGCTGCCCTGACACTGCGACGGCGCAGCGATCGCGGGCGCCGCAACGCCGATGGCCAGGGTGGCCAAGCAAACGAGGATAAAACGACTCTGTTCTTTGAGCACGACAGTTTTGGGATGTTTCAATGAATAAGTTCATGCTACCAAAACTGCTATTTAATGTGCAATGGCCTTAGCCCGTTTTCAATGTATCGACCGGGCAGCCATCGTGGAGTTCTCTCCCAGCGGGATGATCAGGTGTGTTTCACCACCTTCTGCAATGAGCCGGCTAACCCAAGTCTGCGCGCAGAACTCAATCACCTGGCTCGCTCGTGCCCTCCCGCGGGCGGTAACCATGCCAGAGGTCATCATGAGGGCCATCAACTGGTGAAGCTCCGTCCTGGCCATGAGCACTTGCAGTCCGTCCCACGGCGTGCCTGGATTGTTCATGGCCGCCCACAAATCGCCCCACGCCGTCACCAGCGCAATCTCGCAGGCTTGCGATGAAACGTGAAGGTGCTCGCCAGTTACGGTTTCAAGCCCCGCCATGGCCGTCAGGTTGGCGGCAAGCACGGGAACACGCCGGCCCTTGCCGGATGCGAGCTCACTGGCAAGCCTCATGGAACCAGAAGCGCGGTGGCGCACCTTGTCGCTGACTTGCGCTCGAAAGCTCGGTATTTGGGACTTCTTGTCTGTCATGAGGACCGTCGATTGTGATCTGCCCGCAAATCCTAACAAGGGGAAAACACGTCCTCAAGGCGAAACGAGACGAAGCGGAAAATCAGAAGCGAATGATAAAATTTGGCAAGAATTGGACCCTTGAAGACTACGAAAATGAGCCACACCGTCCGCGCTTACCATGGAAGCGGAACATCTATCAGCGATTTCTGCTATAGCTTTACCAACCAAGGGCGAGATCAACTTGGCAGCGGGTTCTATTTCAGTGACGACCTACAGCAGGCGCTGAGCTACACATCTGCCACCCAAGACGGCCTGCCCAAGTTGGGTGGATCCGACAAACCAACGGTGCATGTGGCGGATCTCACGTTCGAGCGACTGCTCGACTGGGAAGAGGAACTGCCCATCAATTTACGGCAGGTGCTCGCTCTGATCAAGCGCGCCCCCGGACTTGAGGACGCCCTTCAAAACTGGGGCGACGTGGATTACGAAGGACGCGAAAAGGTCCTGGCCCGCGCGGCCGACGCGTACGTCCACGGCAAAGGCGATGGACCAACCCTCAAAACGATCAACAAGATTGCCAACGATTTCTATCCGTCGGACGTCGCCCAATTCAATGAAGCGCTGCGTGACGTACTTGGCATTGACGGGGTGTGCTATCGAATGCCTGAGTTCGTTCACTACGTGGCGTTTTTCCCAACGCAGATCGCCATCCTGCAACGGCTCACGGTTGAGGAGGCGCGCGCAATGCTTGAGACTCCAGAACCTCCTCGGGCACCTCGTCCACGGCAATAAGATAAGGCCCGACACCACAAAATCTACAACTATGATTTATCAAGGTTTTTTCTCGGTTTGACTCTAGGCATCTGCCTCGCCTCTTGTTACAGTGGCGGCCAGTTTACTAGTCTAGACCGAGATGGAACCACACCACTTGCAACACTTGGCGCGGGTGGCCGCGGCGATAACGGACGGTCCACAGGTGGTCTTCGCCGGCTTGGCGGCCATACTACGAGTCGTCTCCAAGCCGTCCCCTGCCCTGATCGCCCGATTCGCCCAACTCGAGTCGGCTGAAGTACTCGTGTTTGACAACGATTCACCGCAGGCGAGCGTTGAATTGCTTGAACAAACAGTGGGAGTTGACTCCCCTTTTCACCACCGATACGGCTATTGCTTGAGGCCCCATCTGTCGTGGGTGCCAGAGCTTGCCACCAACTGGCATAAGCACCTGATTTATGTGAATGCCAACCTGCGGCATGGGCCCATGGTTATGGGCCTATCTCCGGTAGACGTTGTACTCAGCAACCTGGCTACCAACACCGACCCACTGATCAACATGGAGCTCGTTCTGTGCGGCGCCGTGGATGTAGAGGATCTGTATTCGCGGGCGGAAGGATGGGCGCTAACCGGGGCGAAGCGACAAGCCGTTTTTGACCGATTGACCGCGCTCACCGAGTCGGTAGGAGTATGTCAACCCGACCTGGTCCGATCCGTGTGGTCAAAACAGGCGCCCCCGCCGGCGGTTTCCGACGGTACGGCACCTGAATTGTCCAATGTCATTCCGTTGATGGGCCGGGTGCTGCGCCAAGGTTGACGCTGCGTCGCTGTCAGCGGAAGTTGTCCAGGCGCGGATCCTTGTTCTCGATCTCACTGATTCCGGTGATGCTTGGAATATCGGCGAGGCGAATGACGCCAGGGATCAACTTCACCGCGCCGGTTGGATCCTTGTAGAGGAAGGCGGGTGTGCCCGTGGCGCCGACCCGGCGCATCAAATCGGCATGGCGGTCCAACGCTTGTCGAACGTCAGGCGTGACATCGGCCGAAGGGAAGGCGTCGCCTTGCTTTTCAGCCCATCCAGCGTGCCCTGCTTCCATTGTGGCCACCGGATTGCTGGAGGTCATAAGCGCAGCCGCCTTTTTGTCGCTGTCGACACCGATCACGGCGACGGGAATCCAGCGTACCTGCAGGCCGGCATCCATATAGGGCTTCAAGCCCAGCCAGCCTACGTGGCAAAAGCCACAGTTGGCATCGAAGAACCCATAAATCGTTGCCTTTGCGTCCTTGTCATCAGCGCCTTCACGAAACCAGCGCGCGCCTTCAAGTTCGGACCAAAATTTCGAGTAGTCGATCTTGGGGCGGTAAGCTTCCAAATAGTCGCCGGTGAAATTGCGCAACTCGGCACCGCCTTCGCCGAACAACGATCCAACCACGATGTGCTTTTCGTCCGGCGTCGTGTAAAGGATCGCGGAGCCCGCGGGCGAAGAAGCCGGATAGATCACCCAGACGGTGAGGCCGCCTTGCCCGGGGAATGCCTTGACGACCCGATCGCCTGGATTGAGCGCCTTCTTGAGGATTTCTGGGATCTTCTCTTCTGGGACGCCGTTGGCATCGATCTTGCCGTCGTCTGGGGTAATCGGCAGGTTCCAGCCCTGCACATGGATGATCGGACGCGCCGCTGGATCTCCCAAGGCATCCAGGCCCGTCAAGTCATTGGAAATCTTCGGTACCGGGCTGACGGATGTCACGTTCGGCGGCAGAAGACGGTCTGCGCTTCCGCCTCCGGCGGTTTGCTGTACCAGCCGCCCCGCTGCATACACCGTGACAGCTGCGACGAGAATCGCCACGACAGCCGTTGAACGAGGATGCCGCAGCTTCCAGCGCGGGCCACTGGTGTAATTCGTGGTGGATTGCTCTTTCGCCATGGGTGTGGTCCTAAAAGGATCGTGCTTTTTATCGGCGCGCGTCCGGCGTGTCGGCTACGGCCAAGTTGAAAATATCGAGCATGGAGCTGGCCAAAGCTTGCGGAGCTTGACCCTCGAGCAAGCGATCCATCTGCGTGACGAAGGCCTCGAGCTCCTCTGGGTGAGAATGGATATGGTCAACAACCAGGCGCCGGTTGAACTCGACGACCCTTCGTGCCGCCGCGGGCTTACCGTTCACCATGAAGAAGGCGATGGCGACCTTGTCCGCCATTATTTCGTGGCCTTTATCGGAAAGTCCGAGACGTCGCCCCAGGGACTCCTGGTGAAAGGCCATGCAGTGACCAAACTCGTGAGCCGCGAGGTAGTAGACAGTATCGGCGCGACTGAAAATGCCCGATCGCTCGTATCCACTCAGCAGTTCAGCCCGCCTTTCCGTGTTGAAGCGCACCATGCACGCCGCGGTGCGCTGCCCATTGATTCGAGCATTGGCGTCGAAGTTCACAGCAAGGATCGTGTGTGGGTCGAACGCAGCGCCTGACACACCTGCCAAGAAGCGCTGCACATTTGGCGCGCTCGAGTCCAGGACGTCGATTCGAACGGGTTCCTTCACCGCGGTACGGTAGCTGGTCATCATTCGATTGAGCACAATGGCCAGCGCTGACCTGAAATCGTCTGGTGCCGTGCCTGGGGCAACGCGGACAGCCGGCGCGGAGAACCTGGATGTGGGCTGAGTCGCCGGGTGTGAATGAGCTACGGCAGTGCCGCACACCGTAGCCAGCACGCCGGCCGAGAAGAGTGATCGGAGGTATGAACCGAAACTTGGCACGGTCATGTCCTAGTAATTGAGCGCTTGCATGCGCATGAGCAGCAGTTGCACGAATGAGTTCAACGAAAAGCCGTAGCATGCCGCCGCGAAATATGTCAGAGCGCAGCCGACGAAGATGCCCGGAATGAACGGAGCTCCATGGCTCCAATGCGAGAAATGGCCCAGCGATCGCGCGATGCGCTGGCTAACCTGCGGCGCGACCTGCAAGGGCATCGAGACGAGGCAAGCCACTGCCATCACCAGCAACACGTCAACACCGAACAGCATCGAAAGTGCAAGCAGCAGAAGAACGTCACCATCGCCAAAAACCATCCCAGGCGCTTGGCGCCCACGGATTACCAACATGACCTTGGTTATAGGGACAACAAGTGCGATCAGAACCGAGGTCAGGACGAAACCCACAAGGGAGAATTGCGCGCCACCGGTCGGGTAGATGCCCGAGATGATCGTCAGAAGAGCCGAGATGACCGCAACAACCCAAATGCTGTTGTCTGGCACGCTGCAGTCATCAAGGTCCATCGCGCTTAGCTGTAGAACCAGCATGAGTACGATCCCGACCCCGGCACCGCTCACGAAGTCATTTGCCACCGCCCCGATCGCAGCGAGAAGCGCGGCGCCGAGCAAGGCATACACGAAGCCTCGGCGACGAAGTCGTCCCCGATCAGCTTGGCGAACAGCCGTTTCTGCTTGCGCGATGGACAGTTCCTCAGCCCAGACTCGCTCTTCACTTTGAGTGCCGGCGCGCGCCTGATTCAACCTCGCATCAGCTATGACGACCTTCAGTAGCTTGGTCGGTGTGGCGCGGCCCACGTAGAAGCCGGCCGCGGCGCCTACGGCGGCATAAGCCGCTACATCAAAGCTCATCAGCGGCTCGGTACTTGTTTTGGATCATCAGGTTTTGTTCTGCGATGGTGCGGCCCCAGCGGCTGTCCCGACGCTGAACAAGCGCGTACCGTCGTCGGAAGGCGTGCCGTCGTTCCGCGAGAATCTCGATACCGTGTCGAATGCGCTCGTACAGTGCCGCCAATTCGCCCTTCCGTTCCAGGGTGTAAAGCTGCCGGTAGTTATGCCGGCGGACCCCATCAAATACCGGGTCGGTCAGTTCCGGGGGCTGATCCCAGAGCATGGCCAGCGGAACGGGAACTCCGCATTCCCAGTACATGAACTGCAGCGCGTGAAAGAGCTCCACCTTCACCGCCACCTCGCTACGGGACGAGATGGTACGGCTGTACCAAACTCGACTGCAGAGCATCTCAAGGCACATCAAAGCTTCGTTGCGGCCAGCTGGACTCACAGCCTCTTCAAGGCCTCGGTCGAAATGCTGTAACGCCGCGGCCCTGCCGGTTGCCGCGCTTTCAGGCAGGTCGCAGAACTCCAGCGGCAGGGTCCCCATCAGAACCAGCACATCCGTCAACCATTGGTCGAGGCCAGCAGGGTCGAGCTTGAGCGTTGGGTGCTGCATCGCCTTCGCGCGGCGCAGGCTTTGAACAAGGGTGAACCGGTCACGGAATTGGTGATGGGTCAGCTCCAGAATTGCTGGGACCAGGACCTCCCATGCCTTGCGTATGACCGATGGCGCCACCGGGTACTGCGACTGCTGGTTCAGTAGGCGTGCGAGCTGCAGGCGATCATTTCGCTCGGCGTCGTCCTCGAACCGCTGATCAGTCGTGTTGAAGAGGTTGAACTGAAAGCCCATTCCATCCAACCCTATGGAAGGGCGTATGGCGGGCGTGGACGTTGTCAGAGAGGAAATCATGGGGGATCCGCAAGAGTCGGTTGAACAGCTGACCTTGAATTTCGAAGAATTCTATACTCTTAGAATCATACGTACAAAACCAATTCTTAACTCTTCTCCAAATTCGTAGCTCGAGTTACAACTTTGCGCGCTGGAACAGCTACCGCTTGGTGTCCTTAGACCTCAGAAGCCATGCCTCGCATTGAGCAGATTCGCTTGAGCCCTGGCACCACTTCGGACGCCCTTTCCTTCTCGGAGAACTACCAACTGCGTGGCCTTCTTCGGCCAACTACCAACTTCATGGCCGAACGCTTGGCCATGAAGTTGTTTTCCTACATCGCTTGGAGAGTCTCCTGGTGCCGAGACGACAAGAAGCCGACGAGGTGTCGGCGCTACGCATGGGCTGACTGATTAGCCCGGGGGCGACAACGTTGACTTGCCCACCCCAAATGATCCTTTCGTGATGCGAAGCAGCTCGGCCTGAACGCCGCGTTGGCTCGCATGTGCTGACGAGATCGGCTTGTAATACAGGTGCAGCTCCCCTGCTTCAATCACTCCCGTCACGCCTGGCATGGGTCCTTTGAACCATGTCATGACGTTCTCAGGCTTGTCGCCGGCCGCGTCTGCGGCAGAGATCAATTCGAGTGCATTGCCGTGGAAACTCTGATATCGCGCGCGGTTGGGAGTCTGGCCAGCTGCGTTGCGATAGCTTACGTAGTTGTTGATGTACTGTTGATACGCCAACATGTTTGCCGCCACCGCTTGCGCTTCGCTGGTGAGTTTCACTTCGGCCTGGGCCGCTGAGGTTTCGCTCTGCCAGAAGCTGCTCATCAGAGCGATCATTACGACGAGGATGAAGGCCAAGGGCATCAGTTTCCCGCCTATTCGGTTAGTTGCAGGCCGCAGCTCGTGCGGCCCGTGAGGCGCGCGCCGCCGCAGCGATGGCCGAGTTCACCTGAGATGAACGCGCGGAATCACCGGACCACTCGCTCCTGCGCGTGCTTGGCACTGACGCGTTCACCCGCGACAGCGTTTGCTTCATAGCGGCCGTCATTTGCGGGGCAGTTCGCCCGTCGATCGACCTGACGGATGGAGCTTGTTCTGCCGCCATCGCCGGCAGGCTGGAGGAAATCAGTAACAGAGCGAATGCCAGGCCGGCATGACGCATCCGTTTGTTGGTGAGTTTGTGACCCATGGTGAGTCTCCGATTGTGATTCCCGCGGCCTTTAAGCCTCGATCCGGGAAAGAAGCGAGTCGCCGAGTTCAATGGCCTCAACCAGCTTTTCCCGTATTGCGCGCCGCTCGTCGCTAGGCACCTCTTCGAGCGTGATGCCGGCCGCATCGCCGGGCTTTTGCTCCGTCATCGACCACGAAAGTTCAAGCAGGCCCGCCATCGAGACGAACATATGCAGTTCGCGCTGTTGGTGCTCTTGAAGCCCAGGTTTGTCACGGGCCGCAACGGCGCGGTGCTTCAGCTCGAGGAGGTGCGCATGCTGCGCGCGCCAATGATTGTCATCGAAGAGATTCATGTCTGCTTTCGGATTTTGGTTGGATATCATGGCGATTATAGTTAGGGTTGGGGGTGCAAATACAGGCAGAATGGTCGTGAAATTCAGCTCATCCTGTCTCAAGCCTATCAAATCGGTATTCAACAATTCAAGGATCGCGATGTCAGTCAGCAGAACTCGAGGAGTTATTTTCGATGTGGAGGCGCATCACGTCGTTGAACCGCGAATCGTCGAGGCCGCATTTGGCTATGTGGATGAGGATGGCGTCTATCTGCCCGAAACCGCTGTGTGCCAACGATATGATCCAGGGCTTCCCTCTTCTCTGGGGGCGTTGGCGACTCATCACATTCTTGACCATGAGTTGGCCGGCATGCCTTCGTCCGACACGTTCTCGCTGCCCGACGACGTAGGGTTCGTGATCGGTCACAACGTATCCTTCGATCTTGTGGCAGCCGGATCACCACCTGAAATCCGCTCGATTGACACCTTGGTGCTTGCCCGCAAAGCCTGGCCCGAACTGGACAGCCACACGCAGTCTGCCCTGTTCTACCATCTGCACGGAGAGTCGTTCGAGTCATTGGCCAAAGCGCGGGAGCTGCTGCGCGGCGCCCATAGCGCGGCCACGGACATAAAGGTTTGCGCGGAGATCTTGCGAGCCTTGATCGAGCATTTCGATGAGGATCTCCAAGATATGCCGCAGATAGTGTCATCTCAAGACGATCTGCCGCTGCTCGAGCGGCTTCACCTGCTGAGCTTAGCCGCCTCTGTTCCTCTGCAGATGACTTTTGGCCAACACAAGGGCCTTGATGCTCATCGAGTACCCCTTGATTACAAGCGCTGGTACCTCAACCTCGCCACCCGTGATCCCATGGTGGCGATTGCCATGACAGCCGGAGCAGGATCAGAAAAAGATCGTGAGCTGTACCTTCTTGCGCAAGCGGTATTCGGAGAGGGCGCGGTGCCCGAGGCGCAAGTCCAAGTCGATCGCCCCAGGCAGCCAGGCTCCTTTACGTTCGGCAGATGAAGGCGCGATTGGCTGGCGTAGGCCGGCCAAACAGGTAGCCCTGACCAAAATCGGCCCCCAGTTCTTTCGCGACTGCCAAGTCCTCGTTGGTTTCGATCCATTCTGCGACAGTATGGGCACCCAGCTGATGCGCGAGATCCACAATGGTCTTGACGATCATCTGCGCACGCTGGCTGCAGGCGAGGCCTTTGATCAGGGCGCCGTCGATCTTGATGATGTCTGCGTCAATGTCCCGCAGAACAGCCAACGACATATGGCCGGCACCCAAATCATCGAGCGCCAGGCGCACTCCCGCTTGTCGGAGCCTTCCGATCAGATCCAGCACTCGGCCCACGGGCGCCAAGCGCTCCGACTCTGTCACCTCCAGCCAGAGCCTGCTCGCAATCTCAGGCTCGGCGCACACCTCCTGCAGGTGCTGCGAATACTCCTGATTCAGCAGCGTCGTCGCCGTAACGTTCACGCTAAGGAAATCTGGCCGCTGCGTGTTTGAGCGCAAGAGGCTGGAGACCCCTTCCAGTGCCCATGAGTCGACGTCGATCTGGCGTCCAGTGAGCTTTGCCAGGCCGAGGATTCGTTGCAGGTCGACAGCATCGCCACCTCGAGTGAAAAACCGCGCCAGAGCCTCACCCCCAGACGGTGAGCCAAGCGTCAACGGTTCAATCGGCTGCACATACAGACGCGCGCAGACATCGCACTCTTCAAACAATGGGCGCCTGCGACTCAAAGTGCTTCCCCCGTATCTGAAGGCCACTCTCGCGCCAGTCGATTCGTTCCGGCCAGGAGACCTGCGAACATAAGCAGACTCGAAACGAGGATGATCACCACCCCGAGGTTCGTTGCCTGAAGGGCAAGAAGGGCCAGGGCCGCCAAGTTCAATGCGCCCCCTATCAGAACGATTCGAAGAACACGGCGCGTGTGAAAGCCCAGGCCGGCAGCATTGAGCCTCCGTCTCAGGACAGCCGTGGTGACGCCCGCGAGTATCGAAACAGCAAGTCCAAACACAAGACCTGCAGCCACAAGGCCGTACAGCGCGGCAGCACCTATCCAGGGAAGCCGAGATTTGAGACGCGACGAAAACGGCGGCATCAACGGATCCTCGAGCTCGAAGTCAGCGCCTCATCAAGCCGGCGAGCGCACCGTGCAGAAAATGCAGGATCGGGTTCAGCGGCGAGAGTGGGTTCCACGCGCGTTGCGTGTGCATCTTGCACGTGCGTCTTTGTCAAAGGCTTCAAAGCGCTCTTAAGCAAACGACCGAGGGTGCTAACGGTGTTCTGAGTCATAACTACCCCTATTAGGATGTGAGTCATGCTATCAGAACCATTTCATTTAGCGAGGCAAGAGCGATCATTAGTGCGCTGAGCGTCGGCCACTGAACTCTCACCCGATGCCAGCTTTCGGCGGTTTCATGCTCCCCCTAGAATGCTTGACGATATTGAGTAAAATCGCAGGATTCTATTCATTGCGATCCTGAGAAAACATGACCGAAACCAATTCAAGTTTGAACGACCTCATAGCGCAGAGAGATGCGTTGACGGAGAAGATCGCCGAGCTCAAGAAGGGGCGCTCCGAGGCGATCAAAAAGATCGTTGCGGTCATGGGAAGGTTCGCCATTTCGGTCGATGAGATTCAGCTGGCACTACCGAACGCCGCCCCCGCCAGTGCCCCCAGTGCCGTCACAGCCAAGCCCCCTTATACGGGCAAGAAGCGCGGCCGCAAGCCTAAGGGGACGCCTGGGCATGCTGATCTCTCTGGAGACAGCCAAAACGGTGTTGGCGGTAGTGGCGCAGGACTTGGAGCCGCTGATCCTGCTGCTGGCAATCCTCCTGCATCTGACCTGTTCCAAAGCGCCAAGCCCGGTGCCGCGGCATCGCCGACCGCGGCCGATGGTAGCGCCCCAGCGGAGGCCCCCAACACCTCCGACCCCGCACTCACTGATGGTGCGACACATCGAGATGACGCGGCCGGCGATGCACCTACTGCGCCCGGCAGCCAGGCGCCTTCGCACGATGATGACGACAGCGCTGCGGCACAACGTCCTGGCCAAGCGTCTGACGACGAGGCGAATCCGATTCCCTCGGCGGCCCCGTCCGCAGACTGAACGTCTGATATCCCAATGGACGGCCGCCTTAGGGCGGCCGTTTCTTTTTTGGTAGGAAATCGCTATTTGCTCACCATTCAATATGATATCTTGCACTAATGATTACTACCTATTAAAGGTGCGAAATGTTTCCTCGTCGTCTGGCAGGTCTTCTCGCTCGCAAGCCGTCGTCGCGAGCCAACGTGGAACGGGTGAACGATGTCATCCTTCAAGACCGAGCGAATGCCGCAACTCGCTCGGTCGCGCAACTGCCCACTCAAGCGCTGAGCACACCGATCCATCACAGCTCGTCCGCCGCCATCGCGCGTCCCATCGTGCAAGTAGCACCCACTTTGCCCTCGAGCCCGCCGGCGACTGCGCATGCCGCCAGCGCCCTTGACCAATCTGAACGCGTAGCAGATCACGAGGCGTCACTGGACCGATTCAAGAAGTTCGCCCGGGGGCGTAAGCTTTCGGTGGCCAAAGCGAAGACTGCCGGCGCAACATTCGCGAATGCGTCGACCGAAGCGGCGTGGGAGGCCTGGAAGCACCAGGAGGACGCGCAAAGCGGGGGGGAAAGCCAGGTGGTGCTCAAGCTGCAGGAGCAACTCGCTGCCACGAAACACGTGCTTCACGCGCTCGAGTTCCAGCGCCTTCAGACACCGGCCGGCGCGAGCCCTGCCGAAGATCTCACCTTCGTCGTGAAACGCTTGGCGCTGGCCCTCCACCGGCACGCGCCGTCCAGTCCGCTGCCTGAACAAGCAGTGACGCTCTTGACCCAGCGTGGGCTCATTCCAGGCCACTTTGATCTGGGAGCCGCCTCGAAATGAGCGTACTCGTAGCGATCCAGCCCTTCCCTGTGTTTGGGCACCTCTTCGAAGTACATCTGGAGGACGACGCCGATTTCTCGGCCATTGCCGCCGTCATCACGGCGCGGCGCTTGGCAAGCCGCGCGCTTGCCGAACCAGCCCCCTATTCGCGAGAACATGCGGAGGCCGCGCTCCTCGAAATCCGGGTGGCGCTCGTTAACGCATACCTGATCGACGCATCCGCCCGCGAAGCTCAGCACGTGGCGGTTGCGGAATATTTGGACGAACACCCCAGCGCATGGCTTTCGGCACGCTTTGTGGAAGCGCTAGCGAGGACGGGGGCGTCGACGGGAACCACCGCTGTACAGACCGCTGCGATGGACGCCGCGATTCACCAGGTGATTGGCGGCTCAGATCCGACTGATCTCCGTGAGCAGCGCCACAAACCCGTGCGGTTGCGGCGCCCCACTCGCAAACAGCGCAACGCTCAACGGCGCGCTGCCCAACTCTGAAGAACTCAACCCTGGACAGTTCCGAACTGCTGGCCTAGGTTGAGGATCGTTCCAACCACGAACATCACCACCAGGCCCCGGGCAATCCATCCCCATACTTTGGATTTTCGCGTGGCCAGGTGCTGGGTGGAGGCTGCCCACAGCCCCACCAGACACCAGACCCAGGCTAGCACGGCTAGGAAACCCAGGACATATGCAGCGACCAGCGCGCCCCCCGTCATTTCGGCCACCGCTGCGATCGATGCGTTGAGCAGGTGAACTCCAAGGTTCCCGATCAACACCACGTTTATCCAAAACGTACGGGCCAGGGAGTGTTTCCCAAGAAGGTGGGAAACCGCATATGAGTTCGCCAGGCCGGTGTTCGAAGCGCTTGCTTGGCCTCTTTCCGTACTGATGCTTGTCGAGCTGATCACGCAGCCTCCGAAGTTTGTTCTGAACGTTTATTGAAGCGCTTAGCCATCACCCCAAGGCTGCGAGCGGGCGGTTTGCAAAGGGGGCAGACGTAGCCTACTTGCAGATCTTCGCTATGGCGCAGGAAACTGAGCGAGCACTGCACGCAGGGGGCGAGCACCAATTGCGCGCTCTTGAAGAACTTCATCAGCATCCAAGCCCTGGTGAAGCTAAGGACTGGCTCTGGCTCGGCCCTCACCTCCGGGCTACCGCGGTAGATCTCGTACGCCCGAATCAATGCCCCGGAGCTGCTGCATCCGGCCACGTCTTCGAAAAAGCGAAACAGCCCGATAAAGGTCGTGGCGTGGATGTTTGGTCGCCATGGCAGGTACCAATCCACTGAAAACGGCAGCATGCCCTTGGGCGGCGACGCGCCGAGAATTTCCTTATAGAGCCGCGACAGTCGGTCATGGCTAATCCTGGTTTCACTCTCCAAGACCTGCAGGCGAGCGCCTAGCTCGATCATCTTGGACGCTGTTGCGATCTCATGCCCCTCCTGAGCCACGCTGCGAGGACGCCTCTGTTCGGTACGCTGGGCGTGCAACCCTGCCGCTGCGAGGACTTCTGGCATCACACCCCCTGCTCTGCTGGCGCTAACTGCGACGCAGCCACCATCAGTCGGGCCTGTTGGACGGGACTTTCGTGCGCGAGCTGGGCGAGGAGCGAAGCATCATTCAGACGAAAAGCACACAACAGCGTGGGCGCCGAGGCTAGCGCCAGCACCTGTTGCACCGACAGCCTGAGCAGGGTCTGCCCGACGTCCTGTTTCAGCCCGGTCTGAAATAGACCGCTGGGAAAGTCATGCTGCAGCAGGCGCTGAGCCAGCAACAGGTAGGCCATATTGACCTCGCGGATTTCGGCCTCAGCCGATGCGCCGGCTGGCCCTCGCCCGTTCTCCTGATAGGAAGTAAGCATAGAAACTGCCTATTAATCGTTGAATCAATAGCGCAAATTCTACCCTATTAGCACCAAATCACGCTCTCATTCGCGCTCGAGTCCGCGACGACTCGCTGGATACTTCGTGCTGCCGCTCCCATAGCTGGAGGTCCATGACGAAGGGTCGATTTTGAGTGATGGAAAGGTATCGTGCGAGGAAATACGCATGGGCTTCCTTCGGGTCCATCGGACGCACGACATATTCGGGAAGCTCGATCAGCAAGTCCAACTCGCCTTCCCATTCCCGCGGATCGGGCCACAAATCTCGCACCTCCATCGTGATCGCCTGAGTATCAGCCAGTTTGACCAGGTGCTTGACGTCTGGCGGGGGCTCGGCCGGCAGGCCTACGCTTTGATACACAGCACCCCTCACGCGATCGGCAATGTCCACGTAGGAGGGCCCAAGCAGCGCTTTGAGCATCGGGCAGATATCGCGGACGGCAAACTCCTCCCCGTCGTGCAGTAGCCCCCACATCGCGTACTCGGGGGGGACGAGGCAGCTTACCAAGACAGAGTGCTGGGCAACGCTGTAGAAGTCGGGCGTCTGCCCATTGAACCGCGCCTCTCGTGCTAATCCTAAAGCGACATCCGCGATGGTGAACTGGTCAGGCTTCGGGTTCGCGAAGTCGAGCTTCCCACCCGAGATCATTCTTGCAGTCGTGGATTTGGACATGTGCGTGCCCCTTCAATGTGAAAAAGCCCCCGATGGGCCGGGGGCTTGCCTGTTACTGCCGCGCGCGCCTAGACGCGGGGCGCCGGGAAGGCGCGGTCGCCCTCATCGTCATCATCCTCTTCGTCGTCGCCGACGAAGTCAGCATCGACATCGAGTTCGGACGGTACGCGGGAGTCGAAGTTGACCGCCTTGACCGTCGGCCAATGAACGATCATCTGGCGAAGGATCGGGGTAGCCCACACGAGCTCCATTACTCGTTGAACCTGCTCCGTCGTCGGCGCGCTCGATGCGACAGACTGGGGCCGCGGCGCTTGCTGCGGGGCCGACTGCTGGGTTCCGCCAAAGCTGAAAGCCTTGGGAGCTGACTGGACTTCCTGAACGGCCGGCGCCGGCGCCGGTGAGACCGGGACGTAGACAGGAATCGCACCTGTCATGTCGAAAAACCCCTCCTCTCCACGCTCGGCGTCGGCCTCAGTGGGTTCAGCGTTGCGGACTTTGGTGGGGCCGTACTCGGCGTGCTCGAATTCGCCCCACGCCGGCAGCGGGTGGTAGTTCAGCTCGCATTGATCGACCCGCGAAACGTAGCCCACGGTTCGCTCTTGTTCGTACCCCACGTAGGCGCCGCGCAGCTGGACGTCTACCCAAACCGGCGTCACGCCCGGGATGTCAGCGACAAGGGCTTCGATCCCTTCGTTCGCAATTTGGCGTTCCACCTGCAGGGCCTGCTGCAGGATGTTCCGGTTGATCGACCCCATTCCTGGAATCGCCACGAGACGTGCGCCCTCTCCTTCGGCCGAGACGCCGGCGCCAGCGTCCGTGACATCCGGTCCGATCACCTGCTCGTAACGCCGGTTCCATTGCAGTTGGAGCGCACGCGCCATGTTCGCTTTCAGGGCACGAATGGAGTCCTCATCGGCCTCGATCGTCACAACTTCATCGGGGCGAACCTGCAATTGGCGCTGAAGCACGGTCAGCGTCGCAGAACAACGTGCCAGCGCGGGGTCGGGTTTGAAGTTCAGCAGGCTGCTGTTTTCGGACGATTCGATCGTGCCAAACAGCCCAGTCAAAACCTGGCCCGCCGCGTCGCGCGGTTGCAGGATGTGAAGAATAGCCATAATCGTGCTCCCGGGAAAATCCTTGAATTAGGTAGAATCATCCTAACAAAATCGTTTTTTGAAATCCAGGCCGGCAGTTTTTGCCAAGTGCCAATTTTTGGATCTTTGCAATGCCGCCGCCCTCCGTCCGCCGTCAGCTAGCCATTCACGTTCGAGCGACCGCACTTTCGGCCGAAGATATCGCGAAGCACACTTCTCGCATTGGTCCGCTTCCCGCGTCCAAGTCGGTACGCTTTGGCCAGGCCGGTCCTGGATTTCGAACTTTCATCTACCGCTCGCTTGGGGTGCTGGCCACAACCGCGGCGCTGATCACAGCAGGCCATTACCTCAGCGCGCCGTACGCCGGTCCGGGTCAGAATGGATCAAATGCCGACGTTGCAGCGCTCGACGATCAGATCGCGGCGAAACCGGGAGGCACCTGGCGCTCGAGCATTCCCAGCACTGCTCAACAGCCGGCGCAGTTTCGCGTGCCTGCCTTCAGCGTGGACGCGCTGCAGCTCACTCCAGACTTCATCGCCTATCTCAAGCGGCAGGAGGGCCTTCGCCTCTCGGTGTATCTGGATGCGGGCGGCACTCCCACGGTCGGATACGGTCATACTGGGCTCATGCCCGATGGAACGCCGTTGAGCCGCGGGAAAAGCATCACGCTGGCCGAGGCTGATGCACTTCTGCTACTGGATGCCGAGGCGCATGCAAAGCAGGTTCGTGATCTGCTAGGCACCACACCGGTAACTCAAGCTCAGTTCCTGGCACTTGTGGACTTCGCTTTCAATAAAGGCGCCGAGAAGCTTGCAAATTCCACCCTTCTGAAAGAGGTGCTGGACGCCGACTATCTGGGAGCAAGCGATGAATTCTTGCGGTGGGTCTACGTCACAAAGCGAGACGCCAAAGGCAAGGTAATCACGGACGAACGTGGCAAGCCCGTGATGGAGATTCTGCCTGGCTTGGAGACGCGCGCTCGAGACAACTACGACATGATGCGCTCCGGCCTGCCGGCGTCGCTGATCCCCGTCTTGGAACGAGATCGGATCAAGGCGAGCTCAATTGCTCGTGCGCGGGCCGTGACCCAAGGTCGAATCCTCCCGATGAAGATCTCGAACGACTGGGTGAAAAGTGCCAGCGACGCCAACCAACTGAAAACTCGTGTCCTGCGGCACCTTCAGCATTTGACGGAAGACGCCAACCGCGCACGACTCATGGCTGCTGAGGTGGGCAAGGCGCGCGCGGCAGCAGTGGAAAGGCTCAAAGCGGCCCCAGGATTGGCTAGCGCATCGGTCACGCAAGATCAGATCAATCGGGCGATGGGCTTGATCGGCGAGGTCGCGGTGCTGGAACGCATTCAGGACGCATATCGAGCGAAAGAGGCCCAAGCCCTCGCAGAGCATGCTTCTTACACGCAGCAGACCTCAATCATCGAAGAGACAATTCTCGTCGTGGTGGCCACCAAAGCGTACAGCCAAGGGAACTCGTCCGACGACCAGGCCAGCGAAGCGCTACGCGATCGGATTTCTGACTTGATGCAGCGCTGGCCCGCGCTCACCGACTCCAACGGCGCCGCCAAGGCTCTAGTATCCGCTGCCGATGCCAATCGCCTTCTGACTGGACTCCGAGGCGCCGCCAAGCAGATGGATCAAGTAGATGCACGCCCGGCGCCCACGCCGGCGCCATCTCAACGCGTGGGCAGCCGCCCGACCACCCTTTAGGAATACCCCATGAGCACGCCCACTTTCGTTCCGTTCGCCTATGTCCAGTCGGCAGTCACATCGTTACTCATTGAGCACCGAGAAGGTCGCGGCCTGATCGAGAATCCCCGTGTCGAAACGACTTCCGGCGATGAGGGCGGGATCATTCTCACCTTCCTGGCTGCTGACAACCAGGTTGAGCAGATTGGCAGCGATCAGCAGCCGGTCCCCTTCGACGCGCTCGAGGCGATTCAATCCAATGAGGGGCTCACCATACTTCAGATGCGGGAGGGCGAAACGATCATGGGTCAGACGCTTCGTTCTGAGCCGCCTCCCCCTCGCAACCGTCAGCGCGGCTAGGGTCGCGACGTCACCCGCACGATACGACTGCCGCTTGCACCGACAACAATCTCGCAGTCGCCTGCATGACCTTCGGATGGCTCAACCTGTTTGGATCGAGCTGGCGTGGGCTGAGGTTGCGTCGACTTTGCGCTTGGCCCAGCGCTTGCCGCGCGGCGCGGGACTTGTGCGGCCGCAGGTGCTGGGGTGCGCGGTGCAGGAGAGCTAGCCGTCGCTGCTCTACCGCCTACCGGGATCGGCTTCCCCAAGAGAGCTTGAGGTTTCGCTCCAAGCCGATCAACCTGGACCGTGGGATCACGCATCACCTTTGATTCTCGCTGGGCAGCATTGAGCGACGCAGACCGCAAACGCGACTCAGGTGTCGGGACAACTCCATTGGCGGCCGGGCCCGGCATCGGCAAGGGTGCAGCTGCTGGCGGAGGCGATGGCTCGGGCGCGGTCAGAGCTGCATCTTGTCGGCCTGGAGTCGCTGGAGCTTTCTGGCCTGCCTGCTTTGGCGTAACCGACTTCGGTTTGTCAGCAGCAGGCAGGCGTCGGACATACTCGAGAGCACTGCGAAGTCGTTCCGCGGCTTCCCTGCCTTGGCGCCCGCCCAGAAGGTCGACAAAGCGATCCACCATCTCTTCGGGGCTACACAGCTTCGCTTGCTCCTCGGTCATTCCTTCAAACCGAAGCGGCTTGTTGACCTTCGGGTCAGAAGGCGGCGTGCGCTGATACTCGGCCCTGCGCAAGACTTCCCGCGCAAGAGCGAGAACCGCAGGCGCAAATTCCGCCGCAGGCATCACCCCTGTCGCGGACGCGACCGGAGTGGTAGACCCGAGCGGCCGAAGCCCTGGTAATGGCTCGTCGTCCTCGTCGATGTCCATATTGGCATTGGCGGAAAGTCCAGAAGTGTCTAACACCTTCGTGGGCGTGAGCTGGCGCGGTGAGGCCATACGAAGATCCTCACTCTTACTCAGGGGGCGGCCTGCACGCTGGCAAGCAACAACCAGCCACCAAAGGCCCACGACAAGGCGAAGATCCCACACACAATCTTCGCCGCGCCGGCGATTCGACGGGAGCCGCCCGCCAGCGCGTAACGCTCAACGCTGAACCAGGTGCCCACCACGGCCCAGATGCTCAACACGAGGGCGAAGCACAGGCCGCTGAACCAGACGAGGAGTCCAATCAAGGCTGCGGAAGCATGCATGTCTGGCAGGACGCTATTGAGGACAGCCAGGGCCAGGGCATAGAGCTGCGGGATCAGCAGAAGATTGATCCAGAAAGCGATGGGCAAGCTCAGCGAGCCTTGAAGGTGAAGCTGAAAATAGCCGTTCGCCCTCTTGGCGGATGTGCGCCGCTGAGGCGGCACTGGGGTGGCAGTGGTATTCATCGTACTCTCCGGGTCAGGCGTTCATGTGGTGGGTTCGTTGCGGAGTTCGTGCGTATCGGCCTCGGCCGACCCGCTCAGAGTGGTGTTGGCAGATCTTGCGCACTTGCTCACGCCAGTGTGGGTTTTTGGACGGTCGGCGCTCCTGCACGTAGGCATAGAGCTCAGTAAGAGAAGCTTCGCCACCGTGATGGTCTAAACCCTCGAGGACGACGCCGGCCCAGGTTTTGGGGCCCTGGATCATGGCTTCTTGCACCTCGACCGGAAGTGCCAAGACGAATGCTGCCTCGTGGTAAAGCGAGAAGCCGACCATCAGCCGACGGACGTCCTTGCGGAACATCGCAAAGAGCAGTGGTTTGGACAGACCCGGGTAGATGTTGCGTGGAATCATCTCCTGGCTCAGAGACCAGCGTTCGTTGTACCGGACTACTCGCCCGGCCGTTTGAAGCGCATAGCATGGGAGGATGAGGCCAACACGCCCCTCCTCTTGCAGCACATCGAAGGCCCGGTCCAGCAGCACATCGACCAGCTTCATCTGAAAAGGGGGATTTCCAATGAATGCGGTCGGGCGCTCCGGAAACTTCGCATCCCGAATATCGCCTACGACCACGGTGCGGCCTGTCAATTGGCGCGCGACTTGCGCTGCTTCGGGGTCGATCTCCACACCAAAGGCGCCCACATGATCGGGGATGGCCTGAAGGAAGCGGCCAGGCCCGCAGGTGGGATCGCATGCCACGTCTGCCGCCCCCAGATCGCTGAAGTGCTTGCCCACGATGGCAGCCGCGGCCCAGGCCGGTGTAGGGTATTGGTCCAAAATTTCGCGCTTGCTGGTTGCCATGCAGATCTCCATTCTTTCGTTCAGACTACCAAAACGGATCACATAAATTCAACCGCCGCGCAGCTCCTGCTATCGTCTCGCCAGCTCACGCCCTTGAGTCTTCTCCAGCCGGCGTTATTTACTCGCCGTGAAGCTCACAACGAGGTGCCTGCAAGCGCACTTCTCGTCTCTGACAGTGCTTGGTCCTGATCCCTCTTCGCCTTCCTGGCTTCATCCTGCCGAAGGCGAAACGCCTCTCTTGCCTCCTCAGTCATGGCGCAAAATTTCTCGGTCTCTTCAGCATCCCCGAGGTTGATTGTCTTACTCCCGTAGGCGACTTCATAGATGTTCAATGCGCATCTGGCCACTGCAGGCTCCAACTTCTGCAGTCGTGCGCTAAGTTCCTGGCCGGACAAAACCGCAACCAGTCGCGCCTTTTCTTCATCCATCGCAGCCTTCAATGGGGGCAGGCCGAAGGCGACACCAAGACACGCCACCCCGAAGAGAGTGCGGCCAATGAGGCCGATTCGAACTTTTGTCGAAGGCTTAGCGCGCGGCAGCTTCTTGATGCCATAGAGCATGCCCATTGGCACTATGTCGAACATTGCCGCATGTTGCCGGGGACCGTAGAACCTGAGCTTGTAGCCATTCACCCCGGACCTCCATAGCCTTGCTTCCACAGCAAGGCTGGAGAGACGCGGGGAGATGGGCGTCGATGAGGCTAGGCAGTATGTCCATAGACCGCCATATAGAGGGGCTGGACCGGCATACGGCGAGAGGTATGGGAACACCTCCGCAAGCTGCCCGAGCACAGCATTAATCTGCTCGTCGTGATGAAATACTGCGCCAGCGTGGACTACGAGTACCCCGCGGGGCGAGATGCGGTCTCGGCAACTCTTGAAAAATGGTTCGCGATACAAGGGTTTCGCGCCTGAGTCGACGTCAGTCAGGTCCAGATAGATGAGATCGAATCTGTCCGTGTTGCTGCGAACGAATTCGGCGCCGTCTTGGATCTTGATCTCAAGGCGGGCATCTTCCCAGCAGCGCCCATTGATCGCCTCGAGATGCTTTTTTGCGCAATCAACGACTGCGCCGTCAATCTCAACCACCACCACACGCTCGATATTCTTGTGTCGCAAAAGCTCTTTAGCCGACCCGAGATCGCCGCCTCCAATGATCAGGGCAGTTTTCGGCTTGCGCGCGACGACGGCCGCAGGATGGATCAGTGCCTCGTGATAGTAAAAGCCTTCCCGCTCAGAGGTCATCAGCCGACCGTCCAGTCGCAACGCAGTCCCGAGGCTAGATGATTCCAGAACTTCAATCCGCTGTAGAGCGCTCATGCGTTCTTCCGCCACCTTTCTTGCGACGAACCCGAAGATTGCGCCGCTCTGGCCGATGGGCTCAATGAAGTGGGTGTACTGCGTTTGGCCGGCCTCTTCGACACCTAGGCTCCCGCGCTTGACTTCGTTCCATTCGGTGTGGGCCGGCTCGAAGTAAGACGCGATGCAGTGGATCGCAGTTTTGGCCTCTTCGGAATGGTCCGACATCATGTTGCACACATACAGATCCATGGTTAGGCGGCTCAGTTCCGGCCATGTATGCACCGTAAAGTGGGACTCGGCCAGCACGAGGGCGCCCGTGATGCCCCCCTTTTCGCCATCACTCGCCTCAAACTGATGCCAATACTCGCCAACGATCGTGAGGCCTGCGCGCTCGACCATGCGCCTGCACACCTCGTGCAATCCTTCCAGGTCAGTCATCAACCCCACGAAATTGCAGCTGTAGAGGTCGGCGGTCAGGTGAGTTCCGTGCATTAGCATCTCGATAACAGTTGAATTTTATTAGTTAGTTTTACTATCATACATCTATCATTTGAAAAGAGGACACAATGCGCACACACCGCCTCGCCAAGGTGACACTCGCGACCACGACGATGGTCGCCCTCCTGTCGGCATGCAGCAGAGCTGACCAGGAACCTCTTCCCACCAAAACCAGCGCAGCGCCGCCCACGCTTGCGCCCAATCCGTTCGACGAGGCCGACGCGAACGCGAAGACACTCACTCGCAGCCAGTTGGCCAACGACGAGGTGGAACTGAAAGCCGAGCTCGCGCGCCTGCAAGCGGCCGATCCTACGGTCAAAGACCTTTACTACGGCACCGATGCCGAGGGCAATCGTGTGGTCCACGTGGTCCAGCAGCGCGAAAGCGAATCGACTGCCACGACAAGCAGCTTTTCGGCCGGCAACATCATGTTGGGCATGCTCATCGGTCATATGCTCAGCAGCGGGGGCGTCAGCAACTACGCGAACAGCCATCCTCCAGCCTCGAAAGTCACGGGACAGTCCCCGGAAGACCAGCGCCGTTCCCGCAACCTGGCAACCGGCGCGCATGCATCTGCAGCCATGCAGAGGAATCGGTCCTATGCGGCACAGAACCCCGCCGGCGCCTCCGCCATGGCGCGCGCCGCACAGGGCCTTCCTAGCGCCTCCAGTTCGTCGTCGCGCCCCTCGGTCTCCACGCATAGCTCAGGCGCCTTCCGCTCCTCCACCCCCTCGGCCCGCGCCGGTGGTTACAGCGCAGGTTCGTGATGAAAGCAGTTTTCCATCCCACCGATCTGTCGCTGGATGCGATCATGGAGGAGCTGCCTTTCATGAAAGCGTCGTACACAGATCTGAACGTGCTGCGCCAGGACGTCTCCGACCTGTTTTCGTTCTTTACCTCGAATCAGCAATCGATGCCGTTCTATACGATCAAGGACGCCAATTACGACTCGCTTCGGGACACCTTCACGGATGCCTATGCGATGTATGTCGCGGCGGCACAGAGGCTGTTCCAGACGCCCGCCGACATCTACAGCTTTTTCGACTGCGAGATGATCCGCGAGCATGGGCACAACTTCATCCCGTATGCGGAACACACGTTTAATGCGCGCGGAATGATTGGTCAGACCCTGTACGGCCGGTTTGATGCCGCTGTAGATCCCGAGACCGAACGTGTGACGGGCATCTATGAGTTCAACGGGGATACGCCTGTCATGCTCTGCGAGTCCATCAACCTGCAGAATCGCCTGACTGTATCGGCCACCGGCTCATCGGAGCGCCAATTCAACGATTGGTACTTTGCCGTGCGCGAAATGCTTAAGGCCCAAGGGCTGCGTCCCCAGCGTCAGTACGCCGTTGTCTGCGCTACCGAACAGGTCGAAGACCTCGCGACTTGCGAGACTCTCTCCCAGGTGATCGGCGAGGTGGCCACCTGCCAGCTGCTCGATTTGGATGATCTGGGATTCGAGCACTCTGCACCGTCCAAGCCATTCCAGGTGTCGGCAACCGGTACGTCACTGGACGGCGTATTCATCCTGTTGCCTTGGGAGGACATGGTCATGACCTTCCCGGAGGCGTTCAAGACCTGGCGCTCTTGGGCCAACAACGTCGCGGTGTTGGAGCCGGCGTGGCGCTGGTTCATCTCGAACAAGGGCATGTTGGCTTACGTGACTCATCTCCTCGAGACGGACGCCGACTTCAGGTCGGCTTGGGGTCATGTGCCTCATTTGCCGACCTACCTTTCGCCCAAAAGGTTCATCGATGCGGGGAGGCCTTATGTCGCCAAACCCATGCTGGGCCGCCTCTCCTCAAACATTCAAATTTTTGATGAGGGCGGATCGCTGAAGCATGAGAGCGACGGACTGTACCCTGACGGACCGCGGGTGTATCAGCAGTATTGCGCGCCAGGGCAGGTTGAAGGTCGAAATAACTTCATCCTGGGGATGTGGATGGCGGCGAAAGCCAACGCGCGGTTGGCCACGGCTGCGACGCTTTGCATCCGCGAGTTTGACGCTCCGGTCCTAGACCTCCAGAACGAACGGTTCATCCCGCATATCCTGGTGCCCGCTGAATGATTTGGGAGATGCAAGATGTCCGCCATGCAGTACATCACCCGTAGAATTCCGCTTGCCTTGGCTATTGCCTCTTTGTGCTTGGCTTGCGCCACGCTGGGGGTGAGAATCACAAAACAGCTCGAAGCCGAGAAAGAAGCCCCAGGCGTGGCTTTGCGCCTTCTTTCTCAGCGTGGAATGTCACCAGAGGGCGCGGTAACTGTTGAGGGCGACGTGTTTTCGGGGTATACGTGTCGCGCCCTGGTTGGGGGCGCACACGTTATTGCGAAGGCTCCTTCGCCGTGGAAAGCATGTGTCCTTATGGCCTACAGGCCGGAGCCATAAGAAGCTCCGCGGCGCTCAGGATAACGAAAAGGCCGCATTGCGGCCTTTTTCCTTGCGTTGACCCGTCCTGAATTTGGTTGACACCTTTTTGAGAGAAAAAAGGAGAGTCAATTGGAATCAAGGATCAAGCGGACGCAGCGTGACTACAGTCTGGCTTTTAAACTGTCAGTGGTCGAGCAGGTGGAAAAAGGCGAGCTGACGTACAAAGAGGCGCAGCGTCGCTATGGGATTCAAGGTCGGTCGACGGTGCTGGTGTGGCTGCGCAAGCATGGTCGCCCGGGCTGGAGTGGCTGGAGCCTGCCGACGGTCAGAGGAGTGGATATGGATCGTCAGGGCAAGGGGCTCACGCCCGAGCAGCGGATCAAGGAGTTGGAGGTTCAGCTCAAGGAGGCGCGGGAGAAGGCGCAGTTGTTCGAGGCCGTGGTCAACGTGCTGGAGAAGGACTACGGGGTGCGCGTCGTAAAAAAGCCTTCGGGCAAGTCCTCACGCAAAAGCTCGTCCAAGGGTTGAGCGTGGCGAGGGCTTGCCGCTACATGGGTCACAGCCGCCAGGCCTACTACAAGGGCAGGCACAGGGAGCGAGAGCGCCAGCAGCAGGCGTGCCAAGTCGTGTCGATGGTGACAGCGTTGCGGGTACGGCAACCGAAGCTGGGCACGCGCAAGCTGCATCACGTGTTGCGCCAGCCGCTGCGCGAGGCGGGGATCAAGGTGGGGCGCGATGCGCTGTTCGACATCCTGCGTAGCGCCCGGATGCTAGTCAGACCGCACCGGGCGTATCACAAGACCACGGACAGCCATCACCGCTTCTGGCGCCACCCGAACCTGCTCAAGGCGGGTCAAGGCCAGGTGGTGGCGACCGGTCCCGAGCAGGTCTGGGTAGCTGACATCACCTACCTGCCGACCGCCCAGCGGTGCACCTACTTGAGCCTGGTGACCGACGCCTACTCGCGCAAGATCGTGGGCTACCACGTAGCGGAGAATCTGCAGACCGAAGGGGTGCGCCGCGCGCTGGAGATGGCGTTGCGCTCGCGGCGTTCAAACCAACCGCTGGTGCACCACTCGGATCGAGGCATCCAGTACTGCTCGACGTATTACCAACGCCTGCATGCCCGACATGGTATCCGTTGCTCGATGACCGACGGCTACGACTGCTACCAGAATGCCTTGGCCGAGCGGGTCAACGGAATCCTGAAGGGAGAGCTGTTGCTCCAAAGACCCGCTGATCTGGCCCAAGCCAGACTCATGGTCAGGCAGTCTGTCCAGATCTACAACACCGAGCGCCCACATCTATCCCTACAATGCAAAACACCCGATGAAGTTCATCGGGTGCTCAGTCCGTAATTGCTACGGATACCGGCCCATAGGTGTCAACCTAGGGCAGGACGGGTCACGACTTGACCTAGATGTGGCGGGATGGCGCTTTAGGATGCCATCCCGTTTTTCTTAGCCTTGTCCGTAACGAGGGCGCTCCACCACCGCCGGCAGCGGAGTAACGAGCTTCTCGAGGAGTTGCACTGACTCCTCCAGGGCCAGGCCGTCCGGAGACTTGTAACCTCGATCGATCTCGCGCTCCCACGACGGATCACCGTCGTAGCGCACTAGGCGATCGAGGGCATCCCAAAGATCCATCTGGATCACTTGCGACTCGTAGCGAGGCAGGCTGAGCAGTACCTCGTTGGCCAGCGGCGGATGAGCATAGGCGGCCACATACGATTGGCTCAGACCAATGCGATCGCGAATCTTCAGCAGATCGTCGATCGGCAGCTTGCCCACTCGCACGTAGCGCTCCTGGTTGGGCGCCGTTGTTAGGCCCGACGGACCAGCAAACACTGGCGCATCGACCACTTCTTGTGCAATCGCGGGGCCGCTGAGCGTGGATAGAGCAATGGCAGCCGCCATACCGAGCTCGCGCGCCCGCTGGCGAAACACGGCGAGCGCTTTCATCCAGGCGCTATCCGGAGTTCCGGTCGACTCGATGCGCACATTGCCGTGGCCAAAGAAGGCTTTGGCAGCATCGCAGGGCTGGGCTTGATCACGCTCCTGCGTGTTGCGCTTTACTTGCGCGATGAGTTCCTTCAGATTCGACATATCGACCTCAAAGTTTTCGGCCAGGCGCGACGCCATAGCCTGGTTTAGGCAGCCATTCAGCCGGCAGCACGTGCGATTTCAAGATCCGCGGAGAACTCGCTCAGTTCAAGAACGAAGTCCTTCACCGGGACCCCTTCGCTGTTGACTTCGAACACGGTCAAGCTGAGACCGGCATGCACACGATCGAGAACTACGCTGGGCAACTCCTGACCCAGTCCGATCACCTCGGACACGTCATCTTCAGCGCGCCACATGATCGCGCCCTGCACGTATCGGATTCGCGTGGGGGCGCCCCGTCCGGGCCGGTATGGAATCATCAGCGCGGGCCCGGATTCGTTTGTTGCTACAGCGAAATTCAAAATGTTTTCGGCCATACTTACGTTTCTTTTGGCAGTTGTTAAAAGGCAATCCCATGAGCGAAATTCGCCCTTGGTTCAAGCAAATGCGGCGGTTCCGAGTTCGAACAACTGCCTCGGCCAGTGATGGCGCCAGCCCTGAAGAACTGGCCGCAAACCTTCGGCTCCTGGCCAGCGCTATCGAAGAGCGATTCGACCTCCCTGGTGAGCTCCAGGCAGAACTGCGACGGCGTGCGGCAGCTCACCTCTGCTTGGTGATGGATGTTGAGGCTTCCAGGGTGGATGTGGACCATCCAGCTGTTCGCGACCAAATGAACCAAGCCAGTGAATTTGCTACCGAAATCGCAGCTGCACTTGCACTGAACGGTTAATTTTAGGCTATTACGATCAAGTTCAAACCTGCAAAACCTTAGATAATTGGGCATATCTTTACTTGGAGTCGATATGTCCCATCAAGTGCTTTCCCCCGCTGCTATCACCGCCCTGCTGGAAACCCTCTCGGTTTCCCCCGTTCATGGTTCCTCGGTGTCTCGTCCGTCCACGAGCCGAGCCAGCCTCTTCCTGATGCACCCGCATTTCAGTCTCGTCCAAAACCGAGCTGACATTCCCCGATCGCAGCTTCATAACACAAGCAACGAGAACCGCTTTCCGCACTTCCGCGTGGATGTGACGGCCGAGCTCCGGGAGGTTATGCGCAACGCCGGTATGGTGTATTCGGTCGACGGCAACGACCTCGATCGTGACTATTTCCTGGAACTGCTCGAATCGGGCACCATCCTCGCCCGCTATCAGAGCATCTTGGGGTCGAGAATCATCGGCGAGTTGGCGCCAGACCAGGTGGTGGAGCTGATCGAATCGATGGCGCGCCGGCTACGTGAGCGTGAGGGCATGAAGGCCAACGACGAGAAGCCGACCGTACGCCGAGCTGCGGCAACGCCGGCTCCTGCGGGCTCCCGTATCCCGGCCGCGGTGCTCGAGCAAGCGTCCATGCTGGTGCCGCGCGGCGCCCGACTGGAACTGCCGGCCCAGCAGTTGACGGAGTATGCTGCGATCAAGAGCCTGGTGGAAAAGGCCGGAGGCAAGTATCAGCGCGGGGGCTTCAACTTCCGATCCGAAGAGCACCTGGCCACATTCGTCGCGGGCTTGCAGACTGGCCAGCCTGTCAATGAAAAGAAGCAGACGCAGTTCTTCGCCACACAGCCGCCAGAAGTCGAGGCCATGCTCGAAGAGCTTCAACTCGAACCGTACGAAACGTTCCTCGAGCCCTCGGCAGGCGACGGAGCGATCGCGGCGCCAGCGCGCGCGCTCGGCGCACAGGTCACCGTTATCGAAAACTGGCCCGAGAACGTCAAGGCACTCGAGGCCAAGGGCTTTTCCGTGATTGAGAAGGACTTTCTGCAGGTCACTCCCGAAGAGACCGGCCTCTTCGACGTTATCGGCATGAATCCGCCCTTTAGCCAGCGACAGGATGTGGCGCACATCAAGCATGCCCTTTCCTTCCTCGAGCCTACCGGCCGCCTCAGCGCCATCATGAGTCCGGCCTTCCAGACGTCGGGGATCAGCGCGCACAAGCAGTTCAGGGAGCTGCTGGAGTTCATTGACGCTCCCATCACCCCGATCGACGCAGGCGCGTTCAAAGCAGCCGGCACCATGGTCAGCACCGTGCGCGTCCACATCGACATGGCCACGCTGAACGAAAAGCTTGTGATGGCCAACAAGTCCCCCGCCGACTTTGGTCTGAACCTGGCGCCGCTGGCCGCCGATCCCGTCGATGACATCGAACGTTCGGTCCGCCCCCGACAAAAGGCGGCATGACAGCTAAGAACTTCCACTGAATACGCCGTCAGCATCCCTTCGGGGGTTGACGGCGGTCTCCGATGCCCGATATAGTCCTGACCTCGCGCCAGCGCCAGATCTGGGTACTCTGAAAAAAGGCAGCATCGGGATCATCCGATGCTTATTCACACTCGATGCAACGACTCAGTTTTCGTTTGCGGGTGACAGTGCCCTCGCATTTGCGACCCGAAATCGAAAATTTTGATGCCATTTACTGGCAACACTTGGAGTCTTAGCATGTCTGCTTTCATCAAAAGCCTCGCCTACGAGGCGCATCAAACTTCTCCCCTTCGTTCTACGTTCAGCCGTGCTCAGCACCTCGAGATCGTTTCGTCCGCGCTCGGCTACTTTCAGTACAAAGATTTCGTGGAGGCCAAGGTCGACTTTGACCAGTTGATCAAGCAGCCCACTGCCGTGCTTGTATTGAACGACGACCCCGTGCGCGATCGCATTGCATCGATCGCCGGCGCATCACTGCGTCGCGACCAGGTCGCCAGCGCAGCTTACTGGTTCGTCAATTTCATCAAGGATTTCGTCAAGGATCGTGCCCCGTGCCAAGCGTTCAAGTACGAGGAAGATTTCCTGGCCCACTGCATCGAGCATCTTGCCTTGCCACACATGCACAGCTCGCCTGTCTTCCGAGACGCCATAGCTTTTATGAACGCATCGCGCGTGGACTTTGGCGGACACGACTGGCATGGTCTTCAGCCGTTGCAAGATCAACATGATGACAGCTGGGATACGGGCTCGGGTTATGCCGACCTGACGCCCGTAGGGCTGCCGGCGGAATCCGATCACTCCATGGCGACCTCGATCGGCTTCTTGTTCCGAAAGCTGGATCGTCGCATCGTGGCTAACGCCCCGATCGATTACTGGTTCGCCGCCACCGTGACCGACGGCAACCACGGCTCCCCAACGACGGTTTGGGAATGCGGGCGCACGCCTGGCTTCATCAGCTGATCGAAAGGGCCCTGTGGGGCCCTTTCCTTTTCCCATGCCAAAAAGCTAGAATAAACGTCTGTGTACAAACCCCAAACAGATGTTTCGACCATGTCCGCGCCAGTCTCTCCTAGCTTCCAAGTTTTGCTCGACGCCGCGCGTGCTTGCGCAGTTGAGCCCAGCGACATCCACTTGGTTCTCAACGAGAGCCGGCAATCAGTGAACAACTGGCGCGTCCGTGGCGTTTCTGACGCAGGGAAAATCAAGGCACACTTGGCGTTTCATGTCCCGTTCAGAATGTTCGATCCCGAATTGGAGGCCAGCCTGACCATCATGGCAGTGCCCGACGGCGTCTATCCGGACGTGAACGCGCCGGAGTGGCCGCTTCCTATGCTGGACCAAAACCGATACGAACGCCTTTCCGACGAGGAAAAGGCGTTCGTTCAAGGCGCGGCCAGTCAGGCGATGCGGACCGTACGATCTTACTGATCGGTGCCGGCAAATTCCGCAAAGTCGGAGAAATCTTGCGTCGCCGTGATGAACGTAGGGTTCTTTGAACGCGCCCCCGCCACCAGGTCGAGGAAGGTGCTGATTTTCGAAGGCTCGACCAGTCCGTTGGGTACGCGGTGCAGAAACCCCATTGCCGTGCGCACGCGCCATAAGAGCTTGTGAAATGCTCGACCGTACGCCTCTGCGTCCCGGGAGAGCGCAACGGCTTGTTCTGGCGGAATCCCTTGCAGCAACGCCGCGCCAATCCAGCGTCCGTTCTCCAGGATGGAAAAACTGTCACCTCTTGTCGGGCCGGCCTTATCAGCATCGAAGGCCTGGGCCAGCAGAAAGAGCAAAAATTCGTCTTCCCGACGCGCATCCCACAGATAATCATCCCAGCACACCAGCTGGTAGGTATCGTACTGGCCACACAACTGGGCGTCCGAAAACGCATGAAGCTCGGGGTAGAGATTTCTGAGCCCCGCCAGCGCTGCGGCTGCATGTTCATTGGGCTCAGCATCGGCTTGGTTCGGCCATTCAAAGAGCTCGGCACGGCGCCAAAGGGCGGCGGTTCCAGCTTCAACCGTTTCCTTGACTGCCTGCTGTAATGAGACCCAGCGCTCCTCCATTGCCTTCAGATCTCTCTGAAATTGCAGAGTAACCGGCGGGAAACCGGCTTGAAACGTCAAATCTACGACGTCGGATGATCCACTTGCTCCGGGCAACTCCAAAGCTGGCCACGGGGGTAGCTGATCCAACGACAACGGTGCGTCGAGCGTCATGGCTTGCCCGCGCACACGGAAGTCTCCGAGGCCCTCGATCGCACCGCCCACCAGCAACTGCGCGAGTGCCGCGCAGGCGGCCGTCTGGTCGACATAGCAGCCAGGAAGCATCGTTCCTAACTCGGAATGTCGGATTGATGTTTGGCCGCTCCCGTCGCTCACCAGTTCGAACGGGCGGGGAATGATTGACCACGTCGTCACCGCATCCATTGCCGATACCGTGGCATCGGCAACAAGTGATGGGATATCTGCCGGCAGACCAAGCTTGCCGCCTTGGCGCCACGCCTTCACGTTGGCGACCAGCTTGCTAAACACGAATACTCCCGCGGCCATGACCTGAAAATCAGCGTTAGGAATGCCGGGGATGTCACGAAGCTCTCTCTTGAGTTCGTCGTCTGGATTCGTGGCAAACGACCCGACTTCATCGATCACCGCCAGGCACAAGGTCGGCCCCGGTTGGCTGGGGGCGTCAAGTTTAAGCATGGGTGCCTCTTTTCCGTTGATGCGCCAGGTTGTCCTCGAGTTCGACTAGCGAAATCTCGTACTGGCTCATGAGCGCTGCGATGGATCCGACCATCCGAGCACGGTCTTGGCGGTTGGCTTGATCGAGCTGCCGAATTGCCTCATCACGCTCCTGCATCGCTTCCGAAAGCGCGACTAGCTCCTGGTCTTGCTGAATATCTTCTTTGCCAGGGACAAGCGGTGCTACAGCGGTCATACAGTGCATCCTTGAAGAAGTAACAAAGATAAACAGCCTAGCAATCCGGTGATTACCACTTCAAGGGGGGCTTGCAGCAGAAAGTACTTGTCAAATTGAAAATTTCATGCCTGCAAAATCAGGAATAGAGCGCAGCAGGCGCGCCGGACCCTTGTCGGCTCGCCTGGCCTGCGGCTAGATCACCCCTTCTCCCTGCGCCGCCTTCTGGTTGATGTTCGCCAGAATCTTCGCGGCTGCTCGACGGGCCACGGTGGCGGCGATACCGTCTTCATCCGCCTCCTCATCGCCAGTCATTTCCTGGCGGACACGATCGATCTCGAAGCGCGCGGTGCCTTCCGGGAAGACGTCGGACAGTCCTTTGAGCATGAGCCAATAGTCGTCACCGAGTTCGCGCTGAGCGACCTTGCGGACCGCCACGTCAAGTGCGGACGAGTTGAATGCCCACTGCTCCATGCTCGAGGCCGAGTTGTAGAGCAACTGGCTGACCGTACCCTTGTCCGTCTTGAACATCGCAAAGACGGGGGCGCCCTTCGGGCCAGGACCCAAGCAGTCGTTCAGGATGGACAGGCGCTCGGCGTCCGACAGCTCGAACGTCGTTTGGATTTCCTTGGCCGCTTCTGCCGAACCCACGCCGAGGACGAAGAAGTTGTTGGCCGTCTGCACCAAGTCCTTGTCAAAGTCGCTGAAGAGCTGCGATGACAGCAGGGGCACCACGTTGTACTTCCGCCCTTCCCGGAAGTCTTGCTTGACCATACGCAACACGTTCTCCATGCCGTGGGCGTTGTGAAACTCGTCGTACTCGAGGAATTTCAAGGTTTCCCACATGACCTGGATCCGCGCGGATTGGTAGCGCTGGTAGCGCTCCGGCACCTGCTTGGCCACCTCATCCCACTTGAGGAAGAAGTTCTTGGCGCCCAGCTGCCGCGCGAACAGGATCATGGTTTCCGCGCGCCGGCGGCTTTCTTCGGAGCTAGCGCTGGCCAGCACTTCTTCCAGGTCGATCGAGATCACCCGGGCATCGCCCACGTCGAAGCGGGTGTAGGTGGACAGCAGCGCGTATTCGCGCGAAGCGGTGGTGATCGATCGCTGAAAAACCGCCGTGATCATCTCCGAGGTAGCCGAAGGAGTGTTCCGATACAGATCCTGAATGCTGTCGGTGTGCGCGGCCGCAATCAGGTCATCCAGAATCGGTACGGCGTAGCGCTGCGCTTGCACCGCAGCATGAACGTCGCCGGCGTCGAACAGCGCGTCCACCACGTCGTAGATCCGCGGCGCCGCGTCGTCGCTCAGATCCATACCCATCTTCAACAGCTTTTCCGTGATGTCCGGATCAAGGGCACGTTGCCACCGTTTGGCCGAAAGGCTTGCGCGGCCAAGGTTCTTGTAGGCGGCGTCGATGACCTGGCCGACAAATCTCGTGCCTTCGGGCCCGAGCCCCGGGCACAACGAGGTGACCATGTTCACCTGCGAATCCCGCTCCCGCTCCGTCGGCACATCCAACCCAAGTTGCGTGTCGAACATGTTGATCGCGTATTCCGCCGTGTTCCGCAGGCGGATCGAGATTGCTTGGTGACGGCGGCTAGGCGGCAAGATGCCGCGCGCCATTTCGATCACGTTGGCGCTGGACATGCCCTTGTCGATAATCACGATGTAGGGCAGGTCCGACAGGCCAGGCGAAAAGAGAAGGCCGGCGTTCAAGCAGTTCATCAGGAACGACTTGCCGCGGCCGGGGGGCGCAAAGACGAGGGTTCCCCAAAACGCCTGAATCGGGCTTCCGAAGGCAACCGGGTAAGGCTTGCCGCGGATCGTACGCAGCAGCAGCTGACCCTGATTCCAGGGGGAAGCGGCTTCATAGATCGGCATCATGCGAGCAAAGGTGCTCAGCGGCCCGGGAATGTACGGCGCAGGGTTGTATCGCGACAGCGACGGCGCCGTCGCCAGGAGCATGTGCAAAGGCGATCCGGATTCGTTGCTCACCGTCGTGCCGCCCCAGCTTTGCAACGCCATTTTCAGCAGCGAAATCTGACCCTGAAGCGTGTCACGGTCAGCCGCCCAGGTGGTGCATACCATCCGCGCCGCGGCGACGTACTTGCCCGCTTCGCTCATCTTTTTGAGCTCGGCCCACCCGTCGCGCAGCGCGCGGTTATGGCTGCCAAAGCCGCCAAAGAATCCAGCAAAAAGCTGATCCATTTGCTTCTGCTTCATGCCCTGGGGAGAGATCTCCAGGCTTGTGGCATAAGGAAATCGCTTACCCAGACGGGATGCCAGGTGAGAGAAGCCGGGTGCTGGGTCCTCGTGGGGGGCGACGTCGAGCTTGAGAGACCCGTACCAAATGCCTTCGCGCTCGACCACCTCGAAGTTGGAGAAGTCTTCTTTCATGGGCTCAGAGAAAAACTGACGCGCCAAGGACGCCGGCATCATGTTGCCGATGTCTCCCGTGCGGCGCAGCGTCGATCCAGTTGGTGCGCGATCGCCGAACATGTCAGGCCGCCAGTTCACGGGTACGCCAGAGCCGTCAACGAATCGACGCAGGCAGTACATCGCGTCCGAGTTTTTCATCTTGTCGACCATGATGCCGATACCCGCGGCCTCGCTTTGAATCGAGGCGACCAAATCCTCGACCATGGCGTCATGGCGGGACAGCAGCACGGGATAAATCGGGGTGATCACCTGGTTGAAGAGCGGATCAGCGGCTGAACCGCTCTTGATGTCTGTGCCCGGCACGGCGCTGGCCAAGTCTTTGGTCAGATCCGCTTGCGCTTTTCGAGTCCACTCTGCATATCGCTCAGCCTCCTGCGGGTTCAGACCCGTTTTGAGCGTGTACACCGCGAGGATGATCGTCTCGTCGTTGCAGAGCTTGCTGAGAAACTGCGCGCGAACGTCGAACCAGAGCTTCGAATTTGCCGACGCGCCCATTCGTCGGGCGGTGGTCGTCGCTCCGCGCAGAAGATCGGTGATCAAGTTCGTGGTGCCAACGGGGTCGGAGAGGTAGCCCACCGTGACTTTGTGCTGCAGGCCGGTCCCGTCCTGGAGCTTGATCTGCAGCTGATCGGAGACCTTATCCGCCATGGCATCAAAGTCGGCCGGGCCGATCAGTCGACGTGCCCCTCGGATGCGAAGATAGGTCACCAAGTCCCCATCGTTGGTACGCATCACGTCGGGCGCTACCGGCGTCCCCAGGGCTATATGAGCCTGAATGTCGCCGCGCAGCTGAAAACCGCTGATGTAGTAGAGAAACCTTTCCAGTTTGCTGCGCGACATCCACGCGAACGCGAGGATGACACCCAGCACAACGAAGATGACGATCGAGGTGCCGACCATTTATGCTCCGATTTGCACGTATAGATCGGAGAATAATATGGTGCGCGACGCGTTCTACAAAGGCAAAAGGCCGCTAATGCGGCCTTTTCACTCAACAATCGAATTCAGTTCGTCGGACGGCTCCGCCGGGCGAGAACTTGTTGATTCACGGTTTCAACGTGCTCCCGATGTTGCGCAACCAGAAGCGCGGCCAAGTCAAAATGGTTGACCCAGCACCAGTTGCTTTCCGCCAGCACAGGGGCCATTGTTGGCTGGGTGCCGGTGCGGCGCGGGATCGTAGAGAGCAGCTCCGCGAAGGCCGGCCCATAGCTGTGGCGCTCCATCTGGTTGATCCGCGCACCAAAAATCGCCACCTCGCCGCGCGCATCGATAGAGGTGGGACGTTCGATGGTGAAACCGTGCATGCCAGCCAACGCGACGATGCCGTCGATCAAAAGCCGCTCGCGCGCATTCGCGTGTGGCACGGACGCCACCTGCCCCGACTTGAATGCTTCTTCAGCTGCAGCAAGCTCTTCCATTGCAATCACGAACTGCGCGGTATGGCCGGCGACCGTGGGTTGGGTCATTATGCTGTCCTCTTTCAAGCCGGCTGCTGTCGGCGAAATCCATGGAAAACGGCTTCTTCAGGCACCAGGCCCACATCGTCGAGCAGATCCGCCTTTGGGCGCAACGCTGTGGCGAAATGCTCCATGACGCCTCGCGTTTCACCATCCCTGCCCACTTGTGCCGAATAGTGCTGAAAGACGCGCGTCGCGTGAACGGCGGCTTTCAACGGGGGTTCCAAGACGATGTAGTCCAGGTCCATGATGACATGGTGCCCGAACTTCGAGATGAGGTCGTGGAACGGTGTATCCAACCCTCGATGTGGATCGAACACCCAGGGCTGCTCCCGAGGCAAATCCCGCATTGGAGTCTGCAACATGGGGGGGGCGGAAATCGGGGTGTTCATGACACGACACCTAGCAAAATAACCTAGGGATTATACATACAGGAATTCAGCCAATCAGCGCCGAACGTATCGATACTCGGCACATGCCGCTTCGTCCACTTCGGCATCTGCCGCCGGCGCCACACCCCCTTCGATGACAGAAATAACCAAGCTGTTGTCGAGCAGGGTCGATGCGACGAAGCGCGGCATCAGATCTTCCGAGCACAGGAAATTGCCGTGGCGTAGCACCGGGTTAGTCGGCTGTGTGACCTGATAGAGCGTCGTCACACCCCAACGCTTAATTTCCTTCAGCTGCAGGCGAGCGCCGCCCTCGAATTGGATCACCTTGCCGTCGAATGCCAACGGCCCGGTGATGGATTCGGCAGTGGTGCTCACGGGTACCCAGGTAAGCGCCTGGCCAGCGGCCGAAGCGCTCGTCACAGCAGCTGCGGTCAGAACCAGTCCGGCGATTGTGCGATTGATAATGGATCGAGTCATTCTTACCTCTCAGTGGAGCGTGGCGCCACGCTGGCCAGTACGCGCGCGGCAATAGATCAGCGGCTGGCCGAAATAGACGAAATCACCCTCGCTACCGACTTTCTCGCCCATCAACAATTTGGCCATTCCTGCATGTGCCTCGTCGAGCGAGGCGAAAACCTCAGGGACTCGCGCATCCAGGTTGGCGTGGCGAATCAGTATCTGGTTCGGATTCGTCAAATCGATCCAGTAGCTGGGGTGTGCAACGCCCCAGACAGAGGCAGCTTCGAAGGCGCTCGCTACAGAGCTGCGAATGAGCGACACCACAGAAGGACGCTGTTCATCCAAGTGGTCATGATCCCGCCGGCGCAACAGATGGGAGAGCTTCATCGGAAGAAAGGTTGAGCCCTGACTCATCGTCGGCTGATGATTTTGCTGTGCGGCGGGGATGGTGCAGTTCACTCGCTTTGCTTGGTTCGACATTGTTGGGGTCACGCGCTACAAAACTTCGATGAACCATCCTAGCAAACGGGATTGCGTCGATTCAATGGGGTGTGGACTGTAGCAAGCTAGCCCCGCAGACGTTCACGCACACGCACAATCTTTCCGTTTGCTTCGCCGAGAGCCAAGCGAACCGCTGCGGCTAATTGCGCGTCGCTCCACCCGGCGCACAGGTCAACGGGCCCCTTTTTCGGCTTGGCGGCTCCGTCTGGCGCCTCCGGCATCGGATCATCGGGTCGGAGAAACAATTGCGTGCCTTCTTGCGTTCGGGCTGCTGCCTTTGCCAGCTGATCCGCCAGCTCGTTGTTTTCATGCCCTGCATGACCACGCACCCATGTCCATCGCACCTGTAGCTCGCGCATGGCCGCATCCAGCTCCATCCACAAGTCTACGTTCTTGACCTCTCCCCCTTCCCGCGTACGCCAGCCGTTCCTCTTCCAGCCTGGCAACCATTCTGTAGCGCCCCTCAGCACGTACTGACTGTCGACAAACAGATCTACGACGCCCGTCTCCCCTTCCAATGCGCGCAATCCGTTGATGGCCGCGGAGAGTTCCATGCGGTTGTTTGTCGTGTCCGAGTGAGGCTGCGCGATGTGCATGCGGGCTCCATCGGGGTAGATGATAACGGCGGCCCAGGCCCCGGGACCGCCAGGATTCTTCAGGCACGAGCCGTCACAAAAGACCTGAACCGGCATGACAGTATTCCTCAATTGAAGCGATAATTCATGCTAACAAATTGGACATTTGAAAATCAAAGCGCACCGAGCGCGAAAAGGACTTCCTATGGGCGGCAATGCACTCTCTGTACCGACCACCCGGCTTCCCGCTGCCCAGTATGGCGAGTTGGCCAAAGCAATCAGCGCCCGCTTTCCCGCCCGGGCGGCGGTGATCCCGTCGTATCGTGACAAGGCCGACTTCGGCGACATGGATGTGCTGGTGGCAGGTGGTCCCGGATATGACCCCGCAGCATGGGCAGCAGCGCTCGCCGGTGAAGATCTCGTTCCCAACGAATTCGTCAGGAACGGCGACGTCACCAGCTTTGGAATGCGACAGCCGGGCGGCGTGTTCCAAGTCGACTTGATCAAGGTTCCAGCCGAGTCCTTCGATTTTGCCTACCGGTACTTCGCCCTCAATGACATGGGTAACCTCCTCGGGCGCGTTGCTCACAAAGCCGGATTGAAGCTCGGTCATCTGGGTCTGCTCTTCACCCTACGCGAGGGCCAACACGGAGAACATGTGATCGCAGAACTTCCCGTCACCCGAGACTGGGGGGAAGCGCTCTCAATGTTGGGCTATGACGCTGCGGCGTACGAACGGGGCTTGTCTGGTGAATTCCGCAACCTGGAAGACATTTTCCAGTACGTGATCACCAGCCCGTTCTTCCATCCGGACATCTACAAGCTGGAGAATCGCAACAACGTCTCGCGCACCCGAGATCGCAAACGCCCCACGTACAATGCATTCCTCAAATGGCTCGATGATGAAGGCCGGGTCACGCCGTCGTTCTCTTGGGCGGCCAAAACGGAAATCCGCGCGCAATTTTTGCAGGAGGCGAAGCGGCTATTCCCCGCATTTGATGCGGCGCTAATCGCCGCGCGCCTGCGCCATGAGCGTGACCAATCCGTGCGTCGGAAGGTCAATGGGCGACTCATCCAGGAACTCACAGGACTGGAGGGTAAGGCTCTGGGCCAATTGATCGCAAACCTCAAAGGCGCACACGCCACCCCCGAGGACTATGCGGACTGGGTGCTCTCCGCAAGCGATGCTCAGATCCGCTCTGTGGTGATGGAACTCGCATACTCCGTCGAGCAAACGCCGCGTCCGCGCCCGAGGGGGTGAGCGCTCGACATTGCCGGCGGGATCTCCATGATCCAATCCCCGCCGGCCATCTTTCCGCTTTCCAAGAAAGGGATTCCTGATGCCTTACAAAGAATTCACCCAAGGTTGCTTCGTCGATGAAGACGGCATTGTCCGAGACATCGCGGCGCCAGGCCCATGCCTTACCTGCATCGTCTCGGGCAATGTCGTCGACCTTTGCGGACCGCTCGTAGAAGGCGACGGACGGGAGGTAATCGGCTCCTTCACTTTCTACCCCTCCCTCGATGCACTTGCAGCTGCTGGATTCCGACCAGGTCCTGATGGGCATGCGGTCGAAATCGAAGCGGTCGCGAACACTTCGGTACGTCCTCGCGGATAGGTTCCGCGTGATCAGCAGCGACGAGCCGGCCCATGCCGGCTTGAGTTCGCGCGCCCCCGTCGGTATGATGGCAGCGCGCCGGCAGCTAGCCCCTTTCCGCCTCCGCTCATACCGAGCACGGAAGACCTGCCATCCCCCTTCTTTCTGCCAATCTTCATCGGGCCGTCGACGGGTAACGGAGGCACTTGTCGTAATTGTGCGGCCCTGACTCCACGGAGATTAGGCAATGTCCACTATTACCCTTTCGACTAGTTCGCGCACCGCCATGGCGCGCAAGCTGACCCAGTCACTTGCTGAGCTTGGACATCGAGTCCCTCATGCTCAGGCCACCCGCGTTATCGCTAGCGTGCTCGACTCCAATGAACATGCTTTGGCGGCCGCGCTTAAATCTTCCTCCGCGCCACCAAGCACAGGACCTCATAAATGCTCCGTAGACGGGTGCGCGGCCGCGGCGAACTTCGAAGTCCGCTTGTTCGACATCTATCTGCACAGCGCCCCCGAGGTATTTGACGACGTCGACTACACGTGCCCTTACCTTTGTGCCGATCACATGAGGCAGAACGAGAGCCAAGCGCAAGGCGAACGCCGCCCCAGAGGTTCTGTTGCCTACCCATATACGAACCGGCATCGAGCGCAAGGGTTCACGATTTACCGGCCGCTGGCCGGCTTGGGGACTTAGCACTCGTGAGGCGGCGCAGTGCAGCATCCGCGGCTACGCGGCGCGGATGCGCTCAACCGTAGACTGCGCCGCGCTATCTGGCTGCCGAACATCGAGCAGATCCACGATGTCGGCCGGCTCGACCTCTTTGCGCACCCATGAACCGAGACGGCTGACCGTAGGACCGAGGGGCGCCTCAAAGCCAATATAGGTCACGGGCCCCTCCTCGAGCTCAGCAACGAATGACCCGCTGGGATTTGAAGACAGGCCCAGCCGCGCTGCCACACCCACGGCCCGGGCGTTCGTCTGGCGGGTCGTCACTGACACAAAATCAAGCTCATGGCCACAGCAGCCGTACGCGTGCTCTAGCAGCAATGCGGCCATGGCTGTGGCAATCCCCTTTCCCTCATCCTGCGGGCAGAGGAAGAACCCCAGGTTGAGGCCGACACGATCATCCGCCTTTTTCCTGACCCTGTAGACCACCGCGGCCGCCTGGCTCTCCATTACTTCGCGGCCGGCAGGCCGTGCCTGAACCTGCCAGCTTCCGCCGATCGATCTCCAGGGTAGGTTCCGCTGCAAATCCGGCTCGAGCCGGAGAATGTCGCGATATCTGGTATCCGCCCCTGCTTCACGCGAAACGTTGTATAGGCTGAAGCCGCCGGCACCTCGGCCCACCGACAGCCGGTATCCGGAGGACTTGTGTGACCAGTGGGCTACTGGATCGGCTCGAGGCACGAGCAATTCCATCAAGCGGCCATCCGTGGGCGCCGCGCGCCCTCGTCAATTGGTACTGAATGCCATACCCGCTCAGGAATGCCGAGCAGCAACTCGTCGTCGTCGAGCACAAAGGAGGGGCTCACGATCTTGCATTCAAACGAACCGACCTGGTCAGGGAAGATGGCCATCCTCGGTGCGATGTGCATGAATTCCTTGAGATCATCATCGTAGTAAACGCCGACGATCTCCGGGATATGCTGCCTTACCACGTCCTGGACGAAGAACTGGAGGATGAAACCATCTGCTTTCTGCAGTCGTGCATCCCCTTGCATGGCGCGCTGGGCTCCTGCACTCGAGAGGATGGGCTGGCGCGGCACGTGTTTGATGGATCCTCCCTCCCCCAGCTCCGCTTCTGCCGCCTCTTTCGTCCAGCAAAGAAAGGTCATCGGCTCGTCTGTGTCAGCGTTTTCGACGGTGACCTCATAGAGTTCGACGTACTCGATCAATCCCTGCTGTTCAGCCCAGCGCCGTACGTGTTGCCACGTATCTTCTGTCACGGCAAGCGCGTCGACGAACAATGCGTCAGCACGTGTCATCTCCCACCAGGGAAGGCCGCCCAACTTGAGGATGTAATTCCAAGTCTCCGGGCACAGCGAGGCGGATAGGCAGTCACCCTCTTGGGACGTGGCATGCCTTGACCCTCGGTCCTCTCGCTGCAACGAGCCGATGTGATAGATCGAAGGCAAATTAAGGCATGGCAATTCAATCATTTTTGAAATTCATCGGAATTGGTATTGAATAATCATACAGGGTTTTGGTAGCATGAATCATGATGAATAGACGAAGAAATTTTCGTCGACTTTTCGAGCGTTCCAGTAGCTTTCGCCGGCTTTCCATCTGAATCCGCTCGGATGTCATCGATAGGGGTGTCCCAATTAGGGACGCGAATTCTTAACCCGGGGCCAAGGCCCCGAAGAACTGCCAGATGGCAAGGAATGGTGTGACATGAAGCGATGTCGACGCTCTGCCAACGTAGAAATCTGAAGCATCCTCGGCGCCGGCCGGCGAGCGGCGGGTTCCGGTAACCCGCACGACTTGCCAAGAAAGTTTTCATCAACCGGGAGCCTCAAGGCCCCGAACTAGCTGCCCAATGGGCAAGGAAGGTGTGAAATGGTTCGATTCCGAAGTTGCCGCTCTCCCATCGAGAAGATCTGAAGCATCGGCGCCGGCCGGCGTGATGCGGGGGCTTTCCCTTCATCTCCTCTTCCCCGCACACGCTCAGCCAAGCAAGCAAGAGAAACGCCCCCATCGGGGGCGTTTTCATATGCGCGCAGATTGAGCGCACGCCACTTGACCTTACTGATCAAACGAGAGAAGATAAACGCGTGAAGTCGCCGAGTCTCAGTGCTTTGCGCAGCGCCGGTCTTCTTTCGAGATGACCGGCGTTTTTGTTTTCTGGTTCTCCAATCCAGGGTTTGAAGGGTGCGAGCGCGAAACCACCTTGCTAACGCACCCGCATCGCACCATTGCCGCGATGTTGCCTACCCATGTGAGGCCGAGCTGTTCTCAGGTGAGATAATCATCGCGCCATTACGTTCCCAGTCCTCAATCGAGCAAACTCCGATTGCCAAGCCGATTCGCATGGCAACCGTCGGCCGCCCTACCTTCCAAAGATAGGCCGCGGCGCCGGCGCACATCGCCTCGTGCCCAGAAGGTCGGTAGCCGTCTTCGGTCCATTCGCCACCCTTCTCGCAATGGACTGTGGCATGACACTGGAAGGTGCTGAGGTCATTTTCGATCAGCCCGGCGATGATCCCGTCCAGCCGGCCTGGCGCCAGGTCGATCGCTCCCTCCACTCTGAATGGACAGTTCCCGCACGGCTTCTTGAGCCGCAGGTGATGTTTCACTGGGATGGTCATCGCTTATCGCGCGGTTTCGCGGCCCTGGCGCCGACATCAGGCCGATTGCAGGGAAAGTCTGGACGGCGGGCGATGTAGCCTTTCGGTTCTTCGTCACCACAACGCAGCTTCATGTACTCACCCCAAGCAAGCTCGGCGTCCTTGAAGCAGAAGCGCTGTCCCCATCCCGTTTCACTCAGATCGATATAGATCGCTTTGGTGAACAGCAAATTGCCGATGCCGATGATCGTTCCGTCTTCGAGCGCGCGAACGTCCGTATAGGAGCCTTCCTCACGGATCCGGCTCAAGAGTTGGTTTTCAGTCTGAATCAAGATCCTCTCCCTCTGGCCGCCAAGCGGCATCGGCCCGCGGCTGTACTCAGCATAGCGAAAGGCCTTGGCGCAATTCAATGGGGTCTGAAGCCTTCTGGTCGGCCTTGATGCATTGAAGTCGGCTAGGTGGCTTTGCTAGGATGGTTCAACCTATATCCACACTTAGCCCCCTCTCATGGCAATCACGTCAAATAGCAGCGTTTCAATCGACGACTTCGAGAAGGAGGCTCGATCCGATCTCGACGCTTTCTTCGCGCACTGGCGAGCTCAGAATGCAAAAAACCCGGAGCAGTGGCCTCTTGTGTTCGGGGCTGATAATGCCGGCCTGTGGACCGAGATGCTTGTCGATTGGTTTACCAATGGCGCCCCCAAGGGTGAACGTTGATGTCCAACGTACGTAGCACGTCCAGTGCCCTGCAAAGCGCGATCGCCTTCCTTCGATCCATTGGACTCACCGTCACGGAGCGGGAAGGCGCAACGGGCTTCATCCCGCATATTCGCATCACAGCAGGCACGCTCGAGGTAGACCCAGCCTGCCCTGTCTCAAACCTCCTGCACGAAGCCGGCCATTGCGCTACGGTGCCTGAGCGTTATCGATCATTGCTAGATGGGAACATTTCTAGCGGCCAACAGCAGATGCTTGATCTGGCCATGAAAGAAGAGTGCGACCCCGACGGACCTCTCTACCGCGCGGTGGTGCAAGCTTCTGACCCGGAAGCTACCGCATGGGCCTGGGCGGCGGGCAAAGCCTTGGGCCTGGCGGACGAACTGATCATCATGGATGATGAATACGACGGCGATGGCGCCTTTGTTCGCCAGCAACTGCAGGCGAACGCTTATGTCGGTATCAACGGCTTGTCGCATGCGGGCTTCTGCGCGATTAACGAGCGTGTGGGCGCATTCCGCCAGTTGCCCGTCTACCCCGCCTTGAAATGGTGGCTCCAGCCGGCCTGACCTTATATTGACTCGATTGTGAGTCATTTGCTAGGATTGTGTATCGCAAACGAGACAGGAATTGTTGTGCTGACAGAACTTCAAAAGGAACACATCGCGAGGGTTGAGCCAGAGACGCGGGCTGAAATGGCTCGAGTGTTCGAAGAGGCGAGCGAAGTCGTGATCGTTTCACAGGACGAGGTCGGCGAAGCGCCACCCTTCGCGATCGCACTGCAAAGCGATCATTCGTTCTGGATCGACTGCTGCAGCACACCTGGCGTCGCATCAGATCGAGCGCGAGACCTGGGTTTGCGTGTCGTGCCTCTTGAAGGAAGCCGCCATGGCAACTAAGGACAACATTGAGGACGCCGCGTATGCTGTGCGGCATTCGCTGGCCACCCGTCTTTCCTCAATCCGGAAGGCCCGCGGCTTATCGCAGATTGAGTTGGCTAAGCGGGCCGGCGTCAGTCGAGCGGCGCTTGTCCGCGCAGAGGATCCAGACCAGGACCAGGATGTGACGGTGGCCACCTTGGTCAGGCTCGCGCTTGGATTGGGGCTAACCACGCGCCTGCTCGAGAAAGCCCCGATAGGCGAAGAGGCTGGCCAGTATGTGGTGCCGGCCGAGGATATCGTGCATCGCGGTGAGCGCTTCGAGCGCACCCGTCGAGAGCTTCATTGGCGTGATCGCGAGCGCGAGGCCGCCCTCGCAAATGACTGGGAAGAAGCGAACATGCATCGTCCCACCGGTGTGGCCCCCTACATGTCTGGGTTGGTCGAGAACCATACGCAAGCTCAGGCTTCCGCCGTTGCTACGGTCGTTCAATGGCTGGGGAGCGAGGTCGGATTTGCCTTTCTCAATGAAGCGCTGAAGAAGGCCGGCTACGAGATCGTGGACACGCGAGGGAATGCGGCACGGCGGCGAAAAGGCTGATCTTCAGAGGCTTGTCACTCAAAATCTTCGAGATTCGAGTGACAAGCTCCTTTGTTTCTCAGTTTGGAGCCGCAACTGGCCGGCCTGGATCGTCGCCTGCAGTAATGACGCGATGCACGTCCTGGAACTCTGTATCTGATGCTCGACACGAAAGCACAAGTCGCGGAATGCTGAGGATGCTCTCGAGCTTTTGTTTGTTCCAGGCTTCGAGGATCACTGGGTCGGCGGCCTCATCTACCCTTCTTCCGATGTCCGCAAGGACTTCACGTAGGCGCCCAATGCCGCAGGGAACGCAATCGTAATCCTGCGGGGGCGTCCAGGCAGGATCGTGGAGTAGGTTGTCGAGGCACGTCAAAGGAATCCGATAGGACTCAGCACATACCGGGAGATACGCCACCCTGCGAGCCAGCTCGAGGCGATCAACCGAAATGTCGGATAATCCACGCCCTTTCCTTGCTTGTCCCAGCATCAACTCCCAGGTGTGATCGATCTCTTGGCTGAGGAGATAAATCCCGTTCTCAGCGAGATGCAGTCGTTCCGAGCATGACGTCGAGATTGCACGACGGCTGGCACGAATGTGGATGCGCCGGCGAAGCCAAATCGACGCGCCGACGCACATCCATCCGACGCAGATGCCGGCCGCAGTAGAAGCAAGCCATGCCGCAAATGTCATAGTGGATTTCCAGAACAGAGTGGGTCTTGAAATTCATGTATCGGTTTTGATAGTCTAGTTCTGTTTTATTTATCCGACACCGATAATGTGCCGCATCTCGAGCGGATCGGGCCCCCAGCATGGACATCATCAAGCATCCGAACACGAATCAAACGTTGCCTGCGCCCCCCGACTGGAACGATGCGGACGGTCCATGCGAGCCGCTGCCCGTCATCTGTGAGGTGGACGGCCAGGGCCAAGGTTGGATGACCTCCTTTTGGCGCCCCAGCGACGAAGAGATCGAGAGGCTCCGCAACGGTGCCGCTATCGCTTTGACGGTGGCAGCCAACACCCCTGACGAACATCCTGTGGTCGGCATGGCCGTCCACACCATCTGAAGCTTCTGAAGAGCAAGCCCAACATGAACTATGTCACCTTCCGCGCGGCTTTGTTTTGCGTCGCGATGATTCCTCTCCATGTCAGCGCACAGGACGCTACGCCCTTGCGCACGACGTATTCGCCCATCGTGAAGGTCCAATCGGGGGCGGCGAATCAAACGGACAGCCTGCGGCCGGCGCGCGCCGCCCCGGAGCCAAGCTGCGAGCATCCCTCGTACAGGGTCGAGATGCCGCGTTTCAGCATCAATGGCATCGCCCTGGACTTGGGAACGGCAGCACGTCGAGCGAATGGGCCTGGCTGCGACCGTTCGGCCGCAGCAGGATCGAAATGACCACGCGCAGAAAACTGACAGGTCCCCCGCGGTTAGCGAAAGGGTCGGCAGTAAAGCTCAATCAGAGAGGGGTCGACTGCTACGGCAGCAAGTACGAGGGTGTCACGGGTACCGTGGCTGGCTACCGCATGGGCGCGCAAGACCCGTTCGTCGATTTTCCAAAGCACGGACGCTTCAAGGCGAGTCGGCTGTACGAAGTCTCCACTGAATACCTGGAGCGGATCGCCTCCAGCGCCCCCTCGGCGCACACATCCACGAGGACCTAGATTCCATGGAACACAATTCGACCGAAGAACAGGGTCTCAGCGAAGCTCTTCATGCAGCAAAGCTCGGATACGACTCCCTGGGGCGTCAAGCGCCCGAGGGTTGGATGCTCAATACGTGGGGCGTGTCAGTATCTCTCGCTGGACTTGCGTCGGCTGCCAGGCTCGTCGTAGAGATCCTTGCAGAGGCAGAGCCCGCCGATCGGGGCCCTGCCTGGTGCGCGCATGCGACCTCGGCGCTTCAAGCGTTCAACCTGGCCAAGAGCGAGTTGTTCGCCCACTGTTGCTCGAATCCCGCCTATAGCAAAGCCGGCGATCAGATCGACTTCACTGAAATCAATGATGCAGGCGAAGTGATTGCCTCATACCTGACACCGCCGGCGTCGTCTTGCGTGGCGCGCCCGGTAACATGACCACGGCCGCGCAGGTACCAAAGCCTCATTTCGATGACTGCGTGTTCTCCGCATTGCATCACGCTGTCACTCTTGCAAAAGACTTTCGAATCGAACGCGTTGAGGTCTTGAAGCGCCGGCTGCGTGAGCACGGGCATGCGGATGGCGCCATTGACGCTGCCATCCGGCTATGGGCAGAGCGCGTCGTAAAACATGGACCGAGTTGATCTGCTTAGGCTGGCAGACCCTTGAATTTCATTTGTCGGTTTTGCTAGTTTGTATCTACATTTCATAACCCTGAGGGGATTTCATGTTTGACACTGAAGCGAAGCGTCGGTGGCTAGCCCGGTTGGGCCTGGGCGCTGTATCCGTCGTGGTGTTCGGCCTTCTTGCGCCGTTCCTGTTCATGGCAGTCGGTGGCTTGGTAGCCGCAATCGTGTTCCTGGTCGTCGGGGGCGCTGCGATGGCGCTTGCTCCGGCCATGTCGATGAAGTTCGCCAATTGGCGAATCAAGGCTATTCAAGCCGAGGCTCGGCGCAATCCCATCCAGACCATGACTGCTGTTCTCATCCGGCGCCGGCAGGATCTGGGCAAGCAGAACGCCAAGATCGACAAATACGAAGCCGCCGTCCAGCTGTTTGAGTCCAAAGTCAAGTCCCTGAAGCGACAGTTCCCCGACGACCAGAAGGGGTTCGAAGAGCAGCTCGAGGGCATGAGGAAGCTTCTCGCTTTGCGCCGCGAACGTGCCCGAGATGCAAAAGCTCAACTCGCCGTCTTCGAAGCGGAAATCGACAAGCAGAAGGCACGGTACGAAGTCGCCATGGCCGCGCTGCAGGTCGAACGCCAGTCGAAGAACATCGATGACCAGGAAGTCTTCGACAAGATCAAGATCAACGAATCGTTCGACGCAGTGGAACTCGCGGTTGGTGAATCGTTCGCCCAGCTGTCCAGCGCGCTGGACGAGCTCAACTACAACCCGTCCAAGGGGCAGCGCCTGCAGGTCAAGCAGCCTGAGCCCGTGGTCATCGACGTCTGAAGGAGATTCCGATGCGCTACTACCTCATCTCCGCGGCGTTGATCCTCGGCGTTGCCCTCGTTGGCTACCTTGCCACCGCCGATAACACGCCTGAAACGCCGTCCAAATCCACCCCTGCGAAGAAGCGCTCGAGCGACTCGTTCAAGAACTTCTCGATGTAGTCCCCCCACTTTTCTGACAGGAGATTTTTCCATGCATCAACGCACTTCGCTCACCCGATTCTTCGCGCAAGCCCTGGCCGCGGCCGCCCTCATCTCTGCGGCCGGCGTGGCCCAGGCTCAGCAACTGAAGGTCGCCACCGGTGGCCCCAAGGGCACCTATTCCCAGATGTTCACGGAAATCGCTTCTGTGTGTCAGACCAGCCTGAATCTGGTCGAGCAGAACACGTCCGGGTCGGTCGAGAACATCGATCTGCTTGTGGGGAACAAGATCAACGCCGCCGTTGTCCAGACCGACGTCCTGAAGTATCGCGCCAAGGATGAAAGCCAGATCGCCAACAACGTGAAAACGCTGATCGCTCTGCACCCCGAAGAAGTTCACCTGGTGACACGAGCCGATGGCCGCAAAGAAGGCGGCTTCATGGGCCTGGGCGCCAAGCGCGTGATTCTGAACGACTTCAATGACCTGCAAGGTCGCACGGTCGCGGCCGTCGGCGGTTCGATCATCACGGCCAAGGTGCTGGCAGCGAATTCGGGCGTCAACTTCAACGTCGACGAAAGCTACGCGAACAATGCCGACGCACTGGCCGCGCTTCAAGAGAGCAAGGTGGACGCGGTGGTGATGGTCATGGGCGCGCCGGCGGCGAGCATCAGCCAGCTCGACGGAGCTTACAAGCTTCTGCCCGTCAGTGGCGCCACGGCCGAGAAACTCACGTCGATCTATGACCCGGTCAAGCTGACCTACTCGAACCTCTCGGATTCGAGCGGTGTGCCGGCCCTGTCCGTCCAGGCGCTGTTCGTTACGCGCGACTATAAGACCGAATCGATGGTGTCCGGCCTGAATGCGCTGCGCAGCTGCGTTGTCAGCAAGATCGATGAGCTGAAGGAAACGATCGGAACGCATCCGAAGTGGCAGCAGGTGGATCCGCAATCGACGGGCAAGTGGGTCGCATACTCCCGTTAATCATCGCCAGCTCTTACCTGGGCGGAGGCTCCTCCGCCCGCAAGCATTTCTGACGGAATCCCACGCATGTTCAACGATTTCTCCTCGCAGCTATCTCTGGGGCTCCATGCAGTCTTCTTTGCGCTGCTGGTTGTCGGGCTGAACCACGCATTAACGCGGTTTACGGAATTCCTTTGGATCTGGATCTGGCTCGCGGCGGCCATCTTTTATGGGCTGCATCAATGGGAGGAGCGGACGGTTCTAAACAAACCAGTGCCAACCGGAGCAGTCCTCGAATTCTCCGAATTGGTCCAGGGCACGCCGGAGTGGGATAGCTTTGCCACGATCCTGGCAAATGGCGATATGAAGTATCGCGATCTTGTCAGGATCCAAAAAGCCAGAGAGGAGCGCCTTGAAGCTGAGAAAGCTGTGGCGCGCGGCAAGAAGGATCAAGAGCGCGCAGCGCAACGCGATGCCGATATGAAAGATCTTCGGTCACGTGCGGTGGAGCACCTGCAAGCCACGAATGGCGATCTTCAAGAAGGGTCCAAGCGCGATGGGGAATGAAAATCCGGCCTATTTTCTGCTTTCTACAGCCGGCAGATGCGTAAGGATCTCCAGTACTAACCAGGCGGGCGCGCAAGGCGTTGTCAATCTGTATGAGCGAAACGCCCAGTCGATATTCCGAGAGCTACGTTCGGCTGCAAGCAGGCCGGGTTCGTACCTGCAATGGCTCGATGATCCATATCCGGCAGACAACGAGGCGACTCTTTTACGCGTAGACGATCTCGAGGACAAGGATTATGGTCAGCTGCGCCTGGCGCTGAGCTGCCATCCATCCGATGGCGAGCTCCAACTCGGCGCACCGGATCAAGAGCAAAAGCAGCTGCAGGAGTTCTTGGGACTCGAAACTCAGGTCATGCAATTGCTGCATGCCTGCAGGCCAGATGAGGCCGCACGCCAAGCTGCTGCTGATCGCGCCCGAGCACTCCTCTCGCGCTCCACTGACCGCACCTTCTTTCCCACCGACGGCTACTGCTTTCGGTGTGCTGAGGACGTCACCGAAACGACATCCGACGTATCCGGCATGACGGGATGCCCTGTGTGCAACGTTTCTTGGTGCGACTGACTGACTTACTGACTGACTGTTCCTTCATGCCATCCACACCCCTCTCTTACGTGCTGCTCTTCACCTTCGCAAGCTTGCTCGTGAGCTCGCTAATTTTATTGGGGGCGCGGCTCAAAAAACTTTTCTTTACGACAATCGCACTGAGTGCAGTAGCCCTTTGCGGACATCGATGGGAAGAATCTAGAGCGGCAGACACCCCCCTTCCCAACACATATCTCACCACAGTTATTCAATCTACAACTGGCACACCTGAATGGGATGAGTTGGCTATCATTCTCGCTGACCGGCACCCTACGTTTCGCGACCTGAAAAGGCTGGGCGAACTTCGGGAGGCGGGCGAGAAGCGTCGCCGCGCAGAAAGGGAAGCTGCTCGTGAAGAAGACGCTAAAGGTTTTGTCGACATGGCGCGTGAGCAAGCTCAAAAAGGACTGACACCACGCCTGCCGGCGGATGATTTAGCGGACAGCGAGACGCATTAACAACGTGGCCGGGAACGGTCCACGGTCTCCACCTCTCGGCATTCACCTGTGATTTGAGCGAATCGCTCAAACACTTGATCAGCTGCATAAACCACCATGCCGGAGTCGTTGCCGATCTCATTCATGGTGGTGATGCGCTTGGTCCCAGCCGAGGTCGTCACGAGTGCCAGATAAGGGCCATACAGGAACGCACGCGGAATTGCAGCTGCTGCAACCTGGTCCTGCAGCACGTCGAGAAGCAACTCGCGATCTCTGAAGAACGACCCGCCCAAGAGATTTTCCATGCCGTCCATCAGCGCATGGATCTGTTCCAGCGTTAGCCCCTTAACGTTCACCGCCATAGGCGGACCCAAAGGGAAAACGTAGCGTTGCGGCGAGTCGATTTCAGGGGCATGCCGGAGAGGATCGGTCATCTTGGTTCCTGGGGATGCAGCACGAAAAAAAAGCGGGCTGCAGTGGTAGGTTTGCTGCGGACTTAGGGGCGCGGGCGAGCCGGTGAGACTGCATCCTGCTCATCTTCCGGATAATCCACGTCGCCCGCTGCCGCAGCGATTCGCTCGGCAATCTCACTGAACAGCGGGTGATCGAGCAGTACGAGCGGGACTGAGATCGGCTCGGACGTTGCGTAGCTGGATTGCGCCGCGCTCTGCCGGAAGTCTAACGCGTCGGATTCCGTGGTGAATGTTTTGGAGTAGAGTTCATCGCTACTTCCTCCTTCTTGGATCACCAGGAAGCCCACGGGCTCATCTTTGCCAGAGAACTCCATTCCCACGCCTGATTCCGGTTGGTCCTCATCCAGTTCAGACAAGGCGTCCTCAGGATCGGTATTGGTCAGCCGCTGCTGCGCATCGCACGCCATGCGCCAGCACACCTGCGCTCGCGGATCAGCGCTCAGGTGAAACTTGAACCCATCCACCGCCACTTCCCGCCCGTAGAACGTTCGCGCCAATTCCGCCGCGAGTTCTTCGGTCTGATCCACGATCTGTTTGGCGCTTCGCACCGGCACCGAGTGGTGCTCTACGATCTCAGCGGCGTCGAAGTCTGACATGGCATTTCCCTATGTGTGAAAGCCTAATTTTACGAATGGTTCTAGTGGGTCGCAATCGACATAAATAGCGTTTCGCGCTCTAATTGTGCGTCTATATGCTGCGCCAGGCGCCAACATGAACCCACAAATACCGACCCGTCTCTTTCATGGCACTTCCCTGGCCTTCGCACGTGACATCGAGGCGCGCGGGATCGATCTGAGTAAGGTGTCGGCCGGGTACTTTGGCGTGGGCTTTTACACCGCAGAGGAGCTCGACCTGGCCAAGCGCAACTACGCTGATTTCGCCGACGAAGATGGAGGTGCCATCCTCGAATTCAGCTTGGCCGAGCATGCTCGGATCCTAGACCTTCGAACTCCAGAAGGCTTCGCGGAATACCAGCGCGTGACAGACAACGGGCGGCTCAGCCTCTCGCGTCCCGATTATGCCGCCGTGATGACGCGTGCCGGTGTGGACGGGCTGTACGACAATAGCTTCGAGGGAGTTGTTATCTACAACCCCTCCGTACTGACGCTCCATCTTGTCCACGTCGAAGATGACAAGCCTGCGTCGCTATCGCGGCCGCGGCTCTGAGCGGCACCCATAAACGATCCCACTCGCTTTGGCCAGAGGGCAAAAGCTCAGCTAAGCCGACATCGTCGTGTCGGCAAACCGCTCGAGATTCATGCGGCAGAGGCTGCGTCGCGCGTCGCGGATGAACGTCCGGGCCCAGGCTTCGTCGTTATTCCACCAACGGATCACCTCGAAAGCGGCATTGGCATCGGGCGCACGCCCCACCGCCAGCATTTCCGCGGCGATGCATGGAAAGCGAGGATCGTCCTTGGTGAGTTGGTCTTTCGGACACAGCCGCGAGTAGACAGACAGGAGTGGCTTCACTCCCTTGAAATCGTCAAAAGCGATCTTGGCGGTGTCCGGCTTTGCTGCTGGCTTCATGAACAGCATCTCCTGATGATAAAAGAAGGGTGTTTGGCGGCTGAGTGGGTTCTCAACCATGCCGAGCGGCCTACACTCGAACGCTGGCGGCCTTCGCCAGTTTCATTTCAATGTAGTCTTCGATGTCTGCTTTGATCCTATGGGGCAATGACGCAAACTGCGCTTCCGTCACGCGATTAAACGGCCATGGCGGGGCCAAACTACCCCCGGTGTCCCCCACGGCTTTCGGCCCCTCGCCGTCGGCCAGCCACCGCGCGCTGACGCCGAAAAGGTGTGCTAATCGGGGCGTGTATCTCGAAGCTGGGAAGGCGCCGCCTTCCAGTTGGGAAAGTGTCGATTGCGCAATGCCCACCTTTTTCGATACCTGCTTTTGGGTCAGGTTCGATGACTGGCGCGATTCCTTTAGGCGTTCACCAAAGGTCTGAGATTTCATGAGGGAGGTCTGTCGGCGTCATGTGTAGTCCCCTCTACTGTATCGAGACTGCTTCAGAAATTTCAACCGACATGCCCACTTGAACTTCAATGGTAGGTTTTGCTACCTTACTTTGAACTTTATTTATTGAGAATTTCATGTCTGCGAATGTTGAACATTCACTACTCTCCGCCGGTGACAGTGAAGAGGTCTGCAAGGCGTTTCTGGCAGGGATCAGCGAAGCTGACGCATCGGATCCCAGTGCGGTTGCATGGTATGGCCGTGCGGCGCACCTGCTCGCTACGGTGGTTGATGTCTCGACAGTCTTCCACGGCAAGGGCCTCTTCGAGCAACGAGCTGACCTTCTCCGAGCTCTTCTCCCTTTGCCAGCCCTCGAGGCCCAATATCTGGTCTTCCACCACATGTTCGCCGGCCGTCATCCTAACTCGTGGCCACGGGGCGCCGCGGCGCTCCATCGATATTTCTCGACCTACCTTCCGAATTACTACCTCGATCGGCTCATCGGCGAAGGCGTTGGCAAGAGCACCTCCATCGCTCAAGAGCAGCATCTCTTCCGAGAACAGCTAGTGCGTGCCTACCTGGCGTCGGAGCCAGCGGAACTAGGGCCTGAGCTGGGAAGCAGCCACGCTTGCGAGCTGCTGCTATGACCAAGCGCGCCACATTCGACATGCTGTCCCGAGCGAGCACATTGCGCCCTTTCATCCCATTATCTGCGGTGGCGGCCTTCGCGGTCGCATGTATCAGCTGGAGTCTTGCCCTCCAGATGCTGCCCGTCGACCCGCGAGCCGTGACGTGGATTAGTCTGACTACCAACTTCGCCTTGGCAATGGTTCCCTTGTTCTGCCTCAGCATGTTCGTGGCAATGTTGACTTCCCGCGTCCAGCCGCTGTATGCCCTTTCGCGCGCAATTTGCGGCGGATTGACCGTAGGAATGCTATTCGGCCTTGCGGCCATGTTCATGAACACTTTCGGAGATCGGATTTTTCAGTTCCTGGACGGATCGCCTGATGTGGCCATGTGCATTGCGCTTGCTCTTTTCGGTGGCTTCGCCTGGAAATGCGGGGTAGACGCAGCCCGCGTGGACGCGGCCTTTAGCGGGCCGGCTGAAGCTGCCAGTTACCAGGAGGCCTACATGCGGCCCTCTTCCAATGACGTCAGACGCATCGCCGCCCATGAAGCTAGCCATGTAGTGCTATACGCCGCATTGGGCGAAAACCTGCCCGATCTGCTGGTGACGCTCCGCGATGCTCCGGACTCCACTGGTTCGTTGGGTTCGGTAACAATGGTGGCCCCTACAGACCGTCTGCCGCAGGTTGGCTTTGTCGAATGGCAAATGCTCGTCTTCTTGGCCGGCGCCGAGGGCGAAAGACTGCTGGAGGGCAGCTATTCCCTGGGCGCCGCAGAAGACAAGCAGCGCTGGCTTGGCCTGGCGAAACCTTACCTCTCGGCCTTCCATGGCCCGGAGGTTTACTACCAGAACAGCGATAACCCTGCTGAGGTGCAAAGCAACGCCGCAGCGCTTTCCGCGCTCCACAGCGCGCAGGTCCGCCAGGTTCAAGCGTTCCTCCACACCAACTTGCAAGTGATGAAGGACATCGCAGGCCTCCTGCAAGAACAAAAAACACTTGACCGAGAGGATCTTCTTCCGCACCTACGGAGGGTGGCAATTCCTGCGGACTTCCCGTTGCCCGTCCAAGAAGACCGCCTCTTTCCGGGGGCGAGACAATCCAACGTCGAGGTCCGTTGTGGATAGGCCGATCCTTATCCTTGTGCATCCCGGATCCCTTTGCGGATCTGCCAACTGCAACCTTGGAGCTTCTGAAGCCCGAGCAACGCGTGATGCTGTTGCGACAACGCTTCAGTCGTGGAACGGCGATGTTCTCGTGTTGTTCGGAGATCTGTGCGAAGAACTGGACTGCTATCCACAGTTTCAGAAGGCTATCGATGCAGCCGTGGCTCGTTCGCATGCGACAGGTGGTAGAGGGCTCGCAATTTACGCCCCCGATCCCGACCATCCAGAGATTGCCTTGAAGCAGTTGAACGAATGGGGAGTTGTCGCAGGCGCTCCGCTGCGCCTTACGGGCGCATGGTTCGATCCCACCGATGCATCTGGCTGCATCAACAGCACACGCGAGGAGCTAGGCGGCGCTGGCTTCAACGATGTCGAAGTTTTGGAGTGCGCCGCCCGGCTATCTCCCTGGGTTGTGGAGCCAGAAGAGGTAGAACCGACGCCACCGCGTTCTCGCACCAAGCACAACGGCCGATAGGAACCTAGGAATGGCCAATGCCCACAAACCTCGCCTCGGCCCACTGGGGAATGACTGCACGAATGCCCGGCCCACAGGCGCATTGACGCTGGCGAGTTGTTGCGGTCCAAAACTCGATCGCATTGCTCCAGCCCGCGAGCTCTACCGCTCGCCGATGTTTCAGAAGTCTGCACGATGGGCTGAGCTCAAGGGAGATGACTGGCTCGTACTTTCAGCGCATCATGGGCTGATCGGACCAGAGGACATGGTCGAACCATATGATCAGACGCTCAAAGCGATGACGAAGGCCCAGCGCGATGCCTGGGCCCGGCATGTCGCAGCACAACTTTGGTCCTGGGCCACCGATCGGAACGTGACCTCGCTTCACGTCACGCTCCTCGCCGGCGCCGCCTATGCCGCATGGATCCCTCTAACGCATGACCTGGCTCGGGTCGTTCAACCCCTCCAAGGAATGTCGGTCGGGTATCGACTCAAATGGCTTACCGAGCAGTTAGCCATTTAAGGCCCCCTACCGGGGCCCCTACCACAACCAGATGCACTGAATAGGAATGAACATGGGTTTTCCTCAAAAGGGCGTGCTTTCAGAGACGCGAGTGCTCCAAATCTGTCAGTCGTTCAATCCCGGTAGCGACGTCGACCTGGCTCACGCGATCGAACAGGAGACCATTGCGGCACTCCAGATGCAGATGCAGTGCTTGGCGGAAATGGCTCGAAAGATTGCGGAATGCCAGGATCTTTCCGACGTACGTGATATGGCCGCTCGGTTGATTGAACAGCTCACGGTCGGGCCCAAGGGACGGTCCGAGCGAGACGCCGCCCATGGCAACGCGTCCAGTGCCTTGCGGGATGACCTACGCGATCAAATGATTGCCCTCAAAGCGGGCGCCGGGCCCGTCGAGCTTCCCGCGGTGGCGAGGCTTTACTACACCGGGAGCAGCGCGCGACGGTACCGGCGCGCCAGTACACGCAACGGCCCGGGAGAGCCGCTCTGCTTCGTGTCGACAGCGGATTCAGCACTTCGTCGAAAGGATGCGTACATCCGGTGGCTTGAACAAGTGCTTCACGAGCGTGGTTAATTCGAGCAGGCCCACCATATTGAATATCGCCCTACGGCTTTGCTAGGATGAATTCACCATTCCTAGAGGACACGAAATGACGTTCGAACAACAACTTGATGTTGAGCCCACCGCCGAAATTCTCGACAAGATTGCAGAGGTCCTCTTCGAAGCGTCCGCGAACGTCGCAAAGTACGCTGTGCAGCTGCGCGAAACGAAAGATCTCGAACTGGCGACGCAAGCCATGCACGATGTTGCCCAACTGCACTCCAAAATGCGTCTGGATCTGTTGGTTGCGCGACCGCTGCGGCAGTACCAATATGCGGCCCGCGGGATGGAAAAGCGCCTGGAAGGTGATCAGTGATGCGCCGCAACCTCGTCCCCGGAAAGAACGTGGATATCCTCGATGTTCAAGCCGGCCTGCGTGAGCTTGAAGCCGCCGGCTACACCGACCCGTTTACCGTAGAGGTCATCAGGTACGCCCTCCGACGTTGGAGCCGTGGAGAGGAAGAGCAGGCTCAGCGCGGCGCTATCGACCGTTCGTTCCATGGCATCGATCTCACCAGCTGGATGCGCGTGCTGGCGGCCGCTCGAGCTGCTGCACAAGGCTGGGCGCCGGTCACTCTACAGGAACAAGCTGCGTGAAGGTCACTTTTCGTGTGCTCCGGCTTTCCGATCTGCGGCCCGGCGTGATCGTTCATATGCAGGACGGCCGGCGCGCCAGGATCTTGGATACGCCGGCGGGAAAGCCTCTACGTGCCGAGCCCATTAGCGACGATGGGGCGGTGTGCGGCGGGGCGTTTGACTTGTATGCCATCCACGTAGATCGAATCGAGCGAGTCGCTTAGTTCCGCCCCAAAATCCCATTCTGGTTCGTATTGCCTTGAACTGTCCAACAGCTGCTTGATAGGATGCGTTTGTAGGCGGGGTGGCAGAGCGGTCGATTGCACCGGTCTTGAAAACCGGCAACGGGAAACCGTTCGTGAGTTCGAATCTCACCCCCGCCGCCAGCCTCCTTACTAGGCTAAGCGCCCCAAAAGTGCCATCAAGTTGGTGATTCGAAGTTCAACGGCACTTTCTCAAGATCGCTCCCATCATTCCCCACTTGGGGCGGCGCCCTGCTGATTCTGATTGCGAATCTGAGCCGCTTCGGCCATGTTCAGCATGGCTCGAAGTTTCGCGCAGGCCGACGCGCTTCCGGTCTCCGACTCACAGATTGAGATTGCAGCCTGCAGGGTGCAGATCATCATTTCCAGGCTTGAGATTTTCTCCAGCGCGGCCGGCGTTAGGACCAGATACGACGCACCGACTGTGTCGCCTACAACCGGTCTAATTCGATCCAGGACGGTGGTCTCGGCGGCGATGGCCACGGCCATGCCTAGGCTGGGAGCGTCCCAGCCGTATGGGTGGATTCGGGCACATTCCTCCATCGAGCGCCTTACAATCACTTCTCGCTCGGCGAGAGAGAGAATTGCCTCAGGCAAAGGTCGAGGCTGCGACATCAATGATCCTTTTCCAGGGCGCTGGAAGCGGCATCCATCGCCAAGGGTGACCCCGACACATGAGCCGCCAGGTCGAGTACTCGATCGATCCTGTGACGCACGGAATCGCTCAGGTAGTCTTGCTGGCGGATTTGCTCGAGCATCTGCAAGGGCGTCGGCATCTTAAGCTCGCCTTCGAGTACCTCTGCCTGAATGGGTTCGCGAAAGCAATTCAGCAAGGCGGCCACCGCGCGCAGCCGCACTGCCAGGGTGCGATCACGGTCAAACGCAGCTTTCGCGTCCGGTTCCAACGACCAGTCGGGACCCGACGCGGATTGCCGCGTGCTACTTAGTTGAAGCTCTCGGGCATACGCATCCAGTGAATCCGCTGCCTCGATCAATGCTGCCACGTCAATCATTCAAGTCGCCTTTAAAGGAAGTCATCAGACACCTTAACAAATCGGTTTGAACAAATTCCATAGGACTTGAACTTTTATATTCGCTTTTGGTAGTCTGAATCACTCATTATCTACCGAGACATCAATGCCGAAACATACCATTGTGGAATCGGCCTCCAATCTTCAGGGAGAGACACTGACGGTTGAAGGCTTACTCCGTGCTCATCAAGATGCACTCGCGTACCTTCGCACCCTCGCCCACTTCGGAGGCAATCTGCAGCAGGCCCGAGCGCTCGCAGAGAAGGGATTCAACGCAATCGCTGCCGTCGGGGCCGGCGCGCACGAGGGGGTTGGTGATGCCGGCATTGCTGAAGCGCTTCGGGCCCTGGCAATGACTTCCCATGAGGCGGCCAACCTACCTGCGGATGATCGAGGGGTCGCGCTGCATGACCTCGCCAAGCAACTGCTTCGTCTCGCACACGGCGCACCGTTATCGTCCCCAATCTCAGTCATCCAGGCCGCGGTGAATAGCGTTGAGCGCCCCGACAAGCTGACCGATAAGCAGTGGGAGTGGGTTAAGGCTGGAGCGCGCCTAGTTGTCGGCCGCGTCAACGAAATTTGTTCCAAAGAAGGCGTTGTTCGCTAGATGACGGCGCCGATCGAGCCCGTTCAGTTCGTTCACGGTCCGAACGTCGTGGACATTGGAGATCTACGGGTGGCCCGCGGCAGGTCGCGAAGGGCTCCATCAATCTGTCGGCACCTGAACCTAGTCTTCGACACCGCAGAGCGTCGAATCTACTGCTTGGACTGCCAATCGGACGTTGAGGCCTTTGACGCATTTATGCAGATGGTGGATCGGCACCACCACCTCGAAGAGAAAGCCGCGCGGGTGCAAAGCGATGCCGCTCACGTGGTCGTCGCTCGAGCGGCCAAGGTACTGGACCAAGCGTGGCGCAACCGATCCACGGTCCCGGCGTGCCCACACTGCAAAACAGCGATCCTTGCTGAAGACGTCGCCGATGGACTTCCCGTCTTGCCCAAAGCCCTCGAACTTCGGCGTCGAGCAAAGCGTACTACCCAGCCGGACCCTCTCTCCTCGAGTCAAACCAACCGCTACTAGATCATGGCTACCTTCAAGCGCAATCATGATAAACACACGACAGCTGCCGAAGCTGAGAGCAACATCCTTTCGGCGCTCACCAAAGCAGGCGCCGATAAGCCTCACCTGTGCTTTTCCCTATCTCAGCTTGGCTACAACGCCTTCCCCGGCTACGATTTTCGCGCTCCACAGGGTGCCGCGTTCTCTGTGGCGAGGATCGTAAAAGGCATGGAGGAGCGAGGGTTGCTGGGCTACCACTGCGACGATTTCCGACGCGGTTACTACCTGCGCACGCACAGCACCGTTGCTGCTGCCGAATAACTTTCACGGGACCGGCATGTCTATCGCATCAACCTGGCAAGTGCTACTGGGATTGAAGACATTGACGCTGGCGTAGCTGCTCGACCACGGCCTCGGTAGGCCCACCGGCCGCAGCCTGAGTTCGTTATGGTCGTATCGCTATTCTTGGCGAAATCGGCGTTGGTAACTCGCCAATCAACTTTCTCTCATTGCGCCAGATAGGCGGATTGAGTTCAAAAGCAGGATTAAGCAATGCATAACGTGCAGCGCATTCTTCAGCGCGCAGACGGGTCCGAAGTGCGCATCTCGGCTAACCCATTCTTGGGGCTTGGCGCAAAAGTGAACGTCGACGTCTTCGTGCATTTCCGCTCCAATCCCTCGGAGCCGTGGCAACTGGCCAGCGATCGCCCACATCCCGATTGGCGCACCATGTCCAGAGACGATTACATCAAGCACGGTCGCTCCCAGAAGCTTCAACTGGTCTCCCACGGAGAGATCTTCTCGGTTTCCAATGAAGCGCTGGCCGGCGACGAACCGCCATTCATCGTGAAGGATGCACCAGGCTCGTCCGATGTGATTCGAGATGCAGTGCGCCGGGGCAGTTTGCCGCGACCGCGCTAACCTGGCCGCGAAGCGCAGCAACACCAGGAGCAGTCTATGCGAGGAATCGTCGTTCGGCCCAACTCGTCGGGCGTGGCCCAGCTGCAGAGCTACTTTTGCGCCACGACCGGGCTTCCTGCAGCCATCGTCGCGGAGACACTGAAGCGCTATGAGGAGGCGGGGCGGCACTACCATAGCCTTCGTCACCTCGCGACGATCGTGGCGACCGCCGAGGCCCACGAGATTTGTCTCAGCCCAGCACAAGCTCTCGCAGTGCTGTTCCATGACGCGATCTACCAGGTGGGGGCGCCGCGAGGTCAGAACGAGCTTCAGTCTGCTGAGTTACTCAAGACGCAAACTGCAGGATACGTCGACGAGACCGTTATAGCGGTCGCCTCGCAAATCATTCTGGATACGGCGATCCACTACCCGTCTCAAGATGCCTCGTTTGTCGTCTTGGACCTGGATCTCATCGGCCTGGCAGATACGATCGAAAACGTGCGCTCCGACGGTGAGTTGGTATATCTGGAGTACCGGGACTGCGTCGACGGGTGGGAGCACTTCGCCGCGGCGCGCGCCGGCTTTTTTCGGGAGATGCTGGGCCGGCACAAGATTTTGTGGAGTCCTAAGCTCAGCGAGTATGAGGCGCGGCTTCGAGAGAACTTGACCGAGGTGGTGGCCAATCCCACGGGCCGGGGTGACAAGGTCTAGATGTCTCGAGCGCGAGCACGCACGCGCTCCGGGATCGGCTTGATGTCATCAAGTGAGAGCTGCGGCAACCATTCTTCGACCAACTCGAAGACGGCTTTAGCCTGAGCAAGGTCCCGGCGACGCTTGGCGGCATCGCGATCGGGCTGATCGCTCAACCAAACTTTGAAAAGGCCAAAGGCTCGCGGATCCACTGTCGTCATCGTGGCCATTCCGCCGCTCGAGCTGATCACCACCTGCTCGAACTTTGGCGCCGAGAGGAGCCAGTCCATGTTCCTGACTTTCACGGCCCAAAAATCGTCCTCGTTAGACCACACTTGGCCAGGCTCGGAACCTTGGAAGCCCTCATCGCGCTTGATCAGGTCGACCTGGTAGCCGTCCTTGTTCATGATGGTGTAGACCTTACCCTCCATGCGCCCGAACGATGGATCCCCTTTCTGAATCAGGCCCAACAATCCCTTCGGGTCCGGACTGGCAATCTTCAGTCTCGAACGGCTGTCCCACAGAAGGTCCAGATCTTTGGTTGCCGTGATCGGTTCGTCGAAGCTCACGCTCGCGGCCGTGGCGTAGGCATACATCGCGTTCGTGCCGATCGTGATGATTTTCCGGCCCAGCCCTGCATTCTCCAGTTGTTCCAGTGTTTGCGTCACCGGAGCAGGAACACTGCCCAGTCGCAGAGCGCGATTGAGGCGAACTTGTCGCTCCATCTTCCGGGTCAACTCATCGAACCGTTCCGTGCTAGCCTGCACTTGCGCAGAATGGGCCATATAAAGGGCCTCGGTTGCGCCAGAGCGCGGCCCTAGGCTTTTCTTCACCCGGAGACCACGGTCGTGCCTTGTGCTCACCAGATACTCCACTTTGCCTACCTTTTGCCAGCTCAGACGAGTGCGGTACCGCTCTGCCTCAGCGCGCGCAGATCGGTAGCTTGCATACAGTTGCTGAGCGTCGATGATCTGCTTCAGCTTCTCATCAGGCACTGGCGCGTAGGGTTGTGTCATAAGTGTATGATTTAAATATGTTTTATGCGTATTTTCTAAGATACCCCCAATAACGCATAAAAGTCAATATTTTCAGTAACTTAAGAGGTAAGCCCTGGATCGATAAGGGTCAGCCTGGGCGATGGGCCTTTCGCCGCCCCTCATGCTCGATCGTCTTGTCCATTTGACGGGTCAACGCAGCAGCGCGGACCGTCACAAACATCACCCCAGGCGCCTGGCCCACCAACTCTTCGGCGATATGTGCAAATTCGGACTCGAGGCATCGCACCTTTTGCGTGCTGGGCACAAACAGGCCAATTTCCGCCCATTGGTGCTGGTAGGCCGCAAGATCTCGAGGTGACTGGCCATCTCGCAGCATGTACGGAATCGCATAGATTCTGGCTTGATCAGCGGTAACGTAGCCATGACCTGGCGAGGGGGCGATGTAGATGGTGACGATGTCGCCATCGTTGAGCTCGACGGACCCGTGGTCAGCATGCAGCGTCCGCGCGGTCGCTGCGCAACGCGCCGGTGAGATCTCAGGAAACATCTGCTTGATCGCCGCGGTCATCCTTCCTACAGCGTCTTCCGTCGGCTCAACGATTTGAGCTGACGATTGCGTCTCATGAGCAGCAAGCGTACTCGTCCCTTGCTGAATGACCCGCCGAAGAGCGGCTTCGATCACGTGCTGCGGCGGGGCGGCCGGCACATCTTCAGGGTGATCCACCTCGCCGAGGTCAGGATCGCGAAACGCGTATGCGGCTTGCTGCAGCTCAATGCGCGCTGCGGCCAGATCATCAGGGCCGTCACCGGCTTCCAGCTCGCAATACTCGTCCAGAACCTGAAGCCCGTGCTGGATCTTCGTGTAAGTGGGTAGGCCGGCGGACTTTAGGATCTCATCGGCCAGGTGGACGGCTTTCTGTTGTGCGGGAGTCATGGTTCATCAGCTAGGATCTATCCACACCCATCCTAGCTGAATGAGTCGCGTGCGTTGGGGGCGGAAATACCGAAATCCGCCCCTTTCTAGCCTAGCGCAATGTCGCGTAGAAGCGCTCCAATCTTGCGGCATAAGCTCTGGCCAGCACTGGCGACGCCCATGGTTGGGTGCCATCGTTGAATGCGGCGCCACTCTCTCCGGGCCTGAAGGCGATCACTTCGAGCTGGTCGTCCGACAGATGGGCGTGCATGTGCGAGTATTCCGAGTACCTGGAACGTCCGTCGGCGAGCTTGCCGACCGGATCGTATCCGCGGTTGACTAGCAAGTACTTCCCATCGCCAACGAATTCGGTCACATAGGGCAACCAAGTTCGCATTTCGGCGTAGGCCAATGACGATTTGTCTACCACCTTGCTGGACGCCTGCAGAAAGCAGGTCATGAACTCGATGGCATGTTGAACAGCGTGCGGCATTGAGGTCAGATGGCCAACAATCTCTTGTGGCGGCGTAGCTGACGAAGGTGAACGACCATGCGTCACGCGTGGGCGAAGCGCTTCTCGCATTTCGTCTACGGAGCGCGTAAAGCGATAGAGAGGCACCACCGGCGCCGTCGCCGGCACCGAAATCGGGCTGTGATTCTTCATGAGAATTGCCCATGACGAGTAGCCGGCCGCCTTGGCCTGCGCGTCAAGAGCAGTTGCGTGGGAAATACCTTCGGAAGCTTTCGCTCGTTTGGCGTTGCGCTTCAATTGCTCGATCTGAGCGGGGGAGAGATTGAGGCTCATAGCGGATCTCGGTTAGCACGCTACCGAACGCCGGCGCGCCCACTCACCGAGTCAGGTAGCGACAATGGGAGATCGCATGACTCAAGAAGGCTCGTTAGGCACGAGCCACAATGCTTAATCCAGCTTCGCCGTCTTGGTGGGCGGGCAGGCCGTTGCACGGCCCAGCCAAAATTCTAGCAAAAGACCGCCAACTTGCGAATCCCCTTAATCGAGGTCGCCCTTAGCATCGCGAACCCTCAGCGCCAACGCTTTCTGCACAAGCCCCAAGACTTCAGGCTCGAGCCTCTCGTTCCAGCTAGACAACTCTCGCCGGTACCTCGAGCTTTCCGGCAGTCCGGACAAGTCGATAGTTCCGTCTATCGTGATGTCTATCACACCGCGATCGAACAGTCGGTGCAAATCCGCACGCAGCAGGATGCTATTAGCTGGGCTGGCGGCGCCGCGGTCAGCATGACGGATGATGTGCGCGACTTCCAATACCTCGTCGGTGCCCTCTTTGGAGATGGCGCACTCCCCAAACCGCTTGAGCAGCTCTCTTCGTACTTTGGCTTGCCCAGGCCGTAGCAGGACAGTGGCCACCCCAACCTCCAGATTCTGAAGCAACGCCGCGTTTGATACCTGGCAACGTCTGCGGACAACGGTGCCGTCAGTAGCCGTGAACACCGCGGTTGCCTTTGCCTTATCCGAGGTGATCGAGAAGACCGTGTGGCCCCATTGAAGGGTCTTATCCTGCGCTAAGCCTTGGTTCGCGGGCAAATCCGCGTCATACAACAGCGTGATGACCCACTTTCCCGCATCCTGGTCAGCACGGACGCAGGTGACCTCATATACCAGCTCCCCATCCCAGTCGTTGCCGCGTTCCACCGTCTCGAGAGAGTCTCCTTCCCGCAACTGCTCAAGATCTAGAAGGATGTATTCCACTGAACGGCGCCAAGCGACCGTGAGCAAGACGGCGCTGCCGAGACCTGGCGCCACCACGCTCAGATTGGGACGATGGCTGGGCACGCGCCCCTTCTGGGCACGTTCATGTGTTGCATTACTGGCCATCGTGAATTCACCCTAATGAATAGAGGATGCTTCCCGAATGGGCCAGCATCGCAAGCTTGCCCGATCGCGAACGGAGGGCGATGCACCGAGTGCTCTTCCATACCATTTGCATTTCCATGCGCCGTCGGGGCTGGACCATGTTGTACCTAAAAAATGTTACTTAGGTACAGCGCCCTTGCCTGAGGCAGCAACAAAAAGGGAAGGCTGCAAATAGATCAATACATTACGTTATTACTAGATTGATTTAGCAACATTTGGAGCATGTCGAAAATTTCGCATAGCGGGGACAAATTTGTCCCCTTAAATGCACAAAATTTTTGGCCCATTTCACAATGCAAAATTTCGGCATCTTGCCAAAATATGCTTTTTATCATTGTTTTGCACTTTCACCTTATAGCTTAAAAGATAAAATCAGTGAACCAGAAAAGGAGTTTTTTATGCATGGCGCAATGGAACACCCCAGACTCGCGTCCTTGAACCACACGAGGGAAGTGCTCAAAAACATGCAGGCTCTCGGCAGGCCTTCGATGAGCGGGGAACTCAGCAAAGTTCGTGTCCAAATTGCCGAGATGCTTCAACACCTGCAGCGCCTGGATTACCTGCGAGAGATCGCCGCCGGCGTTGTCCAGTTCTACGGAAAGGCACTGGATGTCGACGCGGCTACCTTCAGCGTAACTCGTGGGCAGCGCGAAGGAGCCAGGCAGGACGAAGCTCTGCTTGTGACTTACTGCAGCGTGGTAGCGGGCGGCCTGCCGGAGGAGCACGATCCAGTTGGGTACGCGGAACAGCTGATCCGAACTCTCCCCGTCCAGCACGGAATCTGGGACCCGAGCGATTCCATTTCGCGAGATGTCGGTGTTTTCTCCGGCCACGAGCCATGCTTCTACGAAGCAGCCACTGGCACCAATCGGCCCGGCACTTACACGATGCCGACGTCACGCGCCATCATTCTGGCCGCGGCAGACAGCGCGGGGATCGACGGCGTCGCACGAACCTTGTGTCCTGAAGCGTGGAAGGCTGTGAGCAAGCACCTTGCCTTGCCGGCGCTCGAGGGTCGAGAGCTGCTCGACATGCGATTGACGTCGCTGGCCGTGGCCTCCTTGTTTGAGTACGCACAAAGCCTGGAGTCGGTGCGTCTGGTTGCCCGCAGGGACAGCGCCTCCCCTGACTCCCCCTGGACGCTGTGGATCAACGAAGTCGCTGTCAATGCCTTCAGCACAGAAGCACCACAGGTGCTGCAGGGCCGCTTGATGATGGAAATGCGAAATCCGGACCACGCCTGGCCCGCTGAGCTGCACCTGTTGAAGAACAATGTGAACGTCCTTGTGGGCGCGTGCGGCGGCGCCGAGCCGGAGCCCGAGGTGGAGCTACATGTCGACCGCAGCACGGTTATGGATCATTTTCCCGAGGCGGGCCCGGCTGGCTCAGATCGGCTCGCTCAAGCTTTGCTGCCGCAGTCCTGGGGGGCCATTGCAGACCCCATCTCGGAAGAGCAAACCGCAGCCAGCCGCCCCAGCCCCCGCTAAACAACGTCGGAAGGTCGTTGACCTGCCTGTACACATCGAACACAAGGATCGCTATGTCAACGCAAACACATCAGTCGCAGGAAACTGCGACGTCGGCAATTGCTCATCTGATCGCTCAACTCGCCTTGCCTGAGGCTGCGGATGGACTAAACGCGGCCTTAGGAAAAATCCAAGGAAAGGTTGATTCTCTGGAGAGACTGAGCCACCTGCGCGCAACGGCAAAGGCTCTTCTGGATCTGCACCAACGCGTCCCATATCTCCAGAAAGCAATCCTCAGCGTTGCTCACCAGATCACAGACCAGGGGTCCGACTACACCTTCTCTCTGGACCACTGCGAGTTCATTGCCGGGAGCACGCCTGCAGACCGGTCTGTCGATGAGCTCACCCAGCAACTCGAAGATGCGATACACATGCCCATCCCATCTGCCCGGCCGGCGCCGGTGACAGAGGCGATCGACATCTTCGCCTATTGGCCAGAGATGTTCTTCAATGCGGTTCTCGGCGAACCCACGCTCGAGGCGACAGCCACTGTGGAAACAACGCGGGACGTTGTGCTGGAGGCACATGACCTCGGCGGATACGACGAGATCATCCGGGCGGTGCTGCCCTGCTCCTGGAACGAATTGGCAGTTGATCTCGGCCTGCCGATGGCTCAGGACAACGAACCTACTCGCCCGCGGCCACGTGCCTAAGCGTTTTTTGTCTATCACGGCGCCTGGCAAGTCTTCGGCGCCCTTCCCTGAGGCGAAAACCCATGACACCCGAAGAATACAAGCGTTACTGGTCGCTCATCGAGACCGCCGCGCGTGCATTGCAGTCTAAATTTGCTGAGCGGATCCAGGAGCTGGAAGGGCCGGCCCCCCTTGGTCCGCTAGTGCTACACCGCGAAGATGAATTTCGCTTGCGGCAAAGTTGGCAAGCCTATCCCGGCTCTCCAATCCACAGCATCGACATCGTGCTTGCTGCCGCGAATCTGCGACGTGACCAAGCGACGGAACGCAGGTGGGCTATTCGCTTTGGAAGTCCTGAAGACGCTGGCGAGGGAGTGGCGGTGGTACTAGAGGAACATTCATCAGACGTAGGAATGTTAAGGAAAAGCCAGCCAAACGGCACTTCCTACGCCACTACGCTCGACCCAAAGTCGTTGCTCAAATGCATCGCCGGCAAAGATGACCATATTGAGCTCGTCTCCTCAGATATGGCAGATTCCAACGCGTTTTCACGCGACCCACAGGTTCTGCTCAACAGCATCAGCCATGTGCATGAGGACTTAATCGAGGGCATTTCCAAAGATTTGGCTGACCAAATCTCCGCGGAGCTGGAGACCGCGTGGGAAGACGACATTCAACAGCGTCGTCAACGGCAGTGCTAATCAACCTTGTTGAGGAACCCATGAACCGTCAAGATTACGAACACTACTGGTCGAAACTTCACCCGGCAGCCACCGATTTACTGACCGCTATCGCCGCCCACGTGCGCCGCGCCACTGGCATGGAGCCCAACGGGCCGCCGACTCTCGATGAGGGGGACGAACTCCGCCTGAGCCAAGACTGGCAGATCCCAGGCGATGACAGCACAGTCATTGGCATCGATATCGTGCTCGCTGATGCCGAACTGCATTCGGGCACCGAGAGCCGCCTCACCTGGCCCGACAGCGTCATTGAGGGTGCGCCAGCCGAGGGCTTGAATGTCATGTTGGAGGTGCAAACTGCCCGGCATGGTGCTGTCGCTGGGTACATCCCGGCGAACCGGACTCCGGACGTCTTCACCCTTGACGTCGACGTTCTGCTTGAGCGCCTGCGAGGCATTGCCGACGACGCCACCGAATTTGCGGAGATCGTCATCGATAGCCTGAATCACCACCTGGCTAAGCGAGAAGTTTCGAACCTGGGTGATAATTCGCAGATGAACACCTTCCCTTACCGCGTTTCCTTGCAGGGCATCGGCCATTACGTTTCTGACGCCCAATTGCAAAAGATCATCGACGAAGGCCTTGCCACCAGGTTCGGCCGGCCGGCGCCCCGGTACGGGTTCACTGCCAAAGCAGGTCTTGCTCATGCCGAGGCAGCGCTGTTCGAGTCGAACAACCACGCCGAGGTGGTGGCGGCAGCGCTGAACGAGCAGTTTCAGGTCCTGGTACCAACGCCCTTCGCCGTTACGGTGCCCGAGGGTTTCGAAGCAAATCCTGGCCACGCCTCGCGGCCGCGGCCCAGGGGCTAAATCCGCCTCTTGTTTCCACGGGCCGCTGCCGGAGCGTAAAGCAAGAGCAGGCCTATCATCGAGACAGCGCTCGCTGACGTTCGGGGCTGGACTCCTTTAGGCCAGCTCCAGACTTTCCCGCCGGGCCCGCGACACCAACGCGGTCGCCAAGGCCTGCGGATCATGCAACACCTCTCGCAGTCCATGCCGGTGGATCTGGTTGCCTACCCGGAGCATCCGATCCCATTCGCTATGGCCGCCACGGTTGATCTGAACGGTGCCAAGCCCCATCAGGTGGTGGACTGCGGCCGACGGCGCCACACCCGTATAGGGTCCGTAGCGTTCAAGGGCGTGATCCATTTCAAAGAGGAAAAATAGCTCTGCGCCCTCTTCATCGACCTCAAACTCGTCCCCGGCGCGGACGTCTTCGTACAGCATGCCGGCTTTCTCGACCAGAGTCTCACAGTTCCCCGTTGCGTGACTGATCGAGCGCAATCCTTCGAAAAGGTCGTCGAAGTGCTCATCAGCGAAGGGAAGTTCGATGACCTGGTGCTTGGCAATCAGGTTGCGATCGTGCATAGGAACGTCTGTGGGCACGCGATACCGCCTACCCTCCTCGTAGATCATCTTGTACTCTTTGAGCGCCGTAAAAGGCTCCTGGTAGCCGTAGCGCCCCCAAAGCACGTCGATCGCTACGATGTCCTGTAGGGTGAGGAGCCTGAACCGCATCTCGCTTTGATTCCGCATCGACCAGGCGGCCTCGTCCGCATCGATCGATAGCGCGCAGCGCAACAGTTCGAGCGTGAAGGCCGGCGAGTACGCGTTGGGCGAAATCTTGATCTTGCCAGTTGCCGGATCCACGGTTCGAGATAACCAATTTCGGGCTGCCGGGTCGTAGTGGCGCGCTTGGATGAAGTTGCGGTAGTCGTTCAGTGGCTTCATCCATGCGTACTTTCCAGACTCCTCCGCTAGCAGGTGCTCCATGCTCTTGTCCGACTGCACCCGGGTGCAGACCCAGCAGCCATGGCGCGCCCCGCAGGCGGTACGCCCCTGCTGCCGGCCGGCTGCGAACAGGTTGACCATGCACTCGCCGCCGGCGGAATCCCGATACACCTCGGTCAGCGCTTGAAAGTCCGAGTAAGTCTCGATGAGGCCAGACGTGACGGATCCCAGGTATTCGAACACGTCCATGGTGGTGAAGTCGGCGATCGGGCTCAACACCCAGTTTTCCTGGCCATTCGACGCCGGGATGTTGACAGGTTCCGCAGCGCTCTCGCCGCGCTTGGCCATGTTGCGCCCCCGAACCACTGATTCATCGACCCTGGTGCCTACAAGCGTCACCAGGTCTGACTCTTTGAATGCGGCGCCGAGTTCTGCCTTTACCAGGGCACGGATCTTACGCTTTGTGCGTCCAAGGGGCGCTGCCTTGAGCGACTGCTGGCACTTAGCCGAATTGTCGGGCATCGAGGCAATGGTTCGCCCTCCGATCATGCTGACCAGGTAGTTGTTGGAAAGCGAAGGACTGCTGACCCAGACACTCACCGGAAGGCCCTGGGCAGCGGCGTACGCCTCGAGAGCACGAATCTCCTGGCGGGTGTAAGCATGGACCACCGGATTCTCGAGCAGCGTGTCTGAGTTCATCACGTGCAACTCTGGCACCGCGGTGCCGGCATCCCGCAGTTCGCGCATCGCCGTCAATGCCAGGGAAAGAGTCACGGAGCTGTCTTTGCCGAAGCTGCATGCAACAACTAACCGCCGGCCGGCCAGGATTTGACGTTTGATCGTAGCGACGGCGCCTTCAACCTTTTGTTCGAAGGGCTGCTCATGGTCAAGGTGAATGACCGTGACAGGGATCGCGGGCGGTAACGAAAGATCAAGCTGCATCGTGAACTCCAAGGGATATGAAACCAGCCTATCAACCCGGGAGTCGCAACTTCAAGATGCTCAGGTGCTTGAATTTACGATCGGCGTACAGAACCAAAAGGCCCACACGAAGCTGTCTTCATGTGGGCCTCAATGGCAGGGCAGGATCTTTATTACGCGCGCTGTTCTTCAGTGTGCGCCGTGCCACCGAACGCACGCAGGTTGTAAGCCAATTTGAGTTGCTGTTCGTCCCACGAACGAATGGTTGCGCACGAAAAATGGGTCATGCAAAAACGGTTCCTCTCAATTTTCGGCAGATCGCTCCAGAGTCGCAGCACACCCGCGGCATCAGGAATGGCAAACTCGTCCAGCACGTAGTCCTGGATCGCAGACAGGCGTTGCTGCCCATCGAGCAGGATTTCCGAGTGCTGCCTGAAGGTCTCAGCGTCACCGCTTTCGACGAATTCCCACAGATCATTGACCATATAGGAGCCGATATCTACCCCGGCCCAAATCGACTGGATGAAGCGCCTCTTCTGATCCAGAGTCCACACTGCGGGTCGTTGCCAAGGCGGGAGCGGGAACCCCATCACGAAGCGGTCGGCCCACGGATACTGGCGCCGCACCTCACTCTCTTCGGCGCAGAAGCGCTCGAAGCGGCTAAGAACCTCACGGATGATCGTGTTTGACACGTTGGCACCAAGACGATCGCGCTCCATTTTGATCGCCGAATCCGCACCTTCTGCACCGTTGTAGATGCGGAATGCAAGCGCCTTACTCATCAGCGTCTCCCGTCCCGCTCGGCGCAGTCGGCTCGTCAGTTCGCATGAACACCTTGCTGTTCGCGTTCTCCACAAGTGCCCGAGCCGCCGATAAATCGTAGGCTTTGAAAGCAGCGAGATCTGCGGATGCGCTGACGATATTGAAACCGATCTTCTTCGCCGATGCGCGAATGGCTTGACCGATATCGATGTCATTGCCGACGCCTTCGTAGGTGCATCCATCCCACTCTTTGGCAATCGGATCGATCAGATCGTCGACTGTCGGCGGCACAGTTGACGGAACGGCGAGAGGATACAGTCCGTACTGACCGTCAGGAAGGCTGAACGCGGCAGGGAGCAGCACATGCGAAGGGTCGCCGTTGCTCCACTCCAGCGTCGCAACAGGTTCGGTTCCTTCGGTAAGGGCTCCGATCACCGAATCGACGATGGCCTCGATCTTGTCGCGGCCAAAATAAATCGCATCCGACTCCAGCAGGGCTTTTACTGCATCGCGTGCTGCGGAATAGGACGGCAAGTCCTTTTGAGGTGTCGATCCGTTATGGTTCATCGTGCGTTCTCTGTTTCGCCCCCCGGCGGGCTGAAAATTTGGCTTGAAAGAGTGCCTTACGAGCTGAGCGCGCGGCTTATGGGCCCAGCCAGACACGGTTGCGATCGGCCCAGTCATAGACTTCCTCGAGCCAACCATTGAACATCTCCCCTGCGCTGCAGCCATTTTCCTTGTCGACAGCCAATCCCTCGACAGTACATTCCTCCATGAACTCCACGGCTTCCACGAAACCAAAATCGAAGTCGGGATGGGATAGGTCAAAGAAACTTGCCGGCAGGCGGCCGCGCAAGATCTTCGCGATGCGCACGCTGATGTCGGCGATGTGTTCAGGGCTGGTGTTGCCTTGATCCTCATGAATCACGGACTTGATGTTCACGGAATGAGACCAAATTGGCTTTCCGGCATCCCGCAAGGAACGGGCGTGCTTGTGGTTTGCGACGATGGTTTCGACGGTACGGGGCATGTTCGGATACCTTTACTTGGCCTGCATAGCGCAGCGAACGAGTTCGAGGGCTTCTGCCGATTCGAGCGAGTAGCTTTCGTGATACTCCACGGCCGGCACAAAGAACTGGATGGTCTGGTCCGGGCAGACTTCAACGATTGCCGACTGGTCATCGCCCTCTTCAATCTCCAGGAACAGTGATTCCTGTACAGCTGCCGGCAAATTCTGCAGCTTCATGTCCTTGAGCAGGAACTCACCCTCCTGGTCAGGGTACGTTTTCACTTTGAAGCCCGCGGCGAGGAGAAGAGCGCGATCCATTGAGTCAATCCTGATTTGTGCTGTTGATGAAACTACTCTACCGGGATGGGCACCCCAATTTCCAGTAGGGATGGGTATTGAACGTGCTCCCCCTGATTTGATAGGCTCACAGCATCGCGGCGCCCAGATCATCCCTCCTCTATGGGAGCGTCTCGCTGCCAGATCTGCTGTCCGAATCACCTGCCTTACTTTTTCTATGCTCACTCCCGACCACCCACTCGCCCCTTTCGATACGTCCGTGCCCTTCGTGCCTGACCGAGAGCGTGAGATCGAAGAAATTGTGCGATCCACTCGCAACATCTTCGAACGGGTGCTGATGAACAGCCTGGGAACTGCGAACACCGAAGGAACTTGCCTCTACGCCGCCATCCTGTTGGCGACCACACTAAACCGCTTCGCACGCACGTGCGCAGTCGTGTGTGGAGGCGGGCCTCCGATGGATGGAGGTCTGATCGACTCATCCGGTAGCATGCGCGGCCACTATTGGGTTGAGGGTGCCACAGCAGGTGGCTCCCTGTTTCTTGCGGACATCACAAGCGATCAGTTCGGCTTTGCGCCCGTGATTCTAATGCCGCTGGCCGCAGCGCGGGACCGGTACACGCCGGGAGACCATGCACGAATCGCGGAACATGTCGCGGAAGAGCGGATCCAGTTCGAGTTGGAGGATTGACACGGCATGCATGCCTGCGCCGACTACCTTCAACTTGGGAAGGCTTGTCTCAAACGATCAGGCCTGGATCTCCTTTCTTAAGTGCTGCCACTTCAACGTCAAGCCAACCGCCCTATTGAATCTATGCAATCGGTTTTGGTAGTCTGACACTACACATTAAAAACGAGGCACGGATGGCTACCCACAACCAAGCGTATGTCGACCTTGACAAGAAAATCGAATCGCTCGTGAGCGCGCACGTCGCTACGCGCGATGGATCACTGACCTTTAGCTCACTAAGCGTTGCGCTTTCGGCCCATGCAAACACGCTTGTGCCGGCGAACCGTCATGGCGAGGAGCAAGGGTGGCGACTTATCGATCGCCGCCTCCAGGCCCTTCGGAAGGCCGGCCGCCTTGCATACAGCCGTAAGAGCGGTTGGACCCTTCCTCAGGCATCGGCGGAGCAACGTTGATGGCGTTCGTAGCATATCGGGGTGGCCCAGACCAGCAAGTTTTCGCGCGCGTCTCATTCTCCTCTCTCGAGGCCGGCAGGTCGATCTGCTGGCACGACTCCTCGTTGTACGGTCTGCACGACACCAACGAAGAGCGCACCCCTGCCGATGACGCCTGGGAGCGATTTGGCGCCGACCTGGTCTCCACGTCGTTGGTTTGCGGGCATCCGCCGCATCGAGGTCCGCAATGATTAATGTGCCCATCACCCCTGAGATCCAGAGTCTCATCGACCGCGGGGCGGTGTTCGTGGCGAACCACTCAGGGGGGAAAGATTCTCAGGCCATGTTCATCGCGCTCTCTCGCATCATCCCGGCGGCGCAGCTGGTCGTTGTTCATGCGGACCTCGGCGAAGTCGAGTGGGATGGCGCCCTAGAGCATATTCGCGCCACGATCGGGCGAGTACCGCTTCGTGTCTGTCGATCCCGACGTAGCTTGCTGCAAATGATCGTGGACCGTGGGAAGTTCCCTTCCCCGCAGCAACGCCAATGCACGAGCGACTTGAAGCGTGGGCCAATTGAGCGGGAGATTCGACAGATGAAGGTGCCGCTCATCGTCAACTGCATGGGCATGCGAGCGCAAGAGTCCCCTCGTCGCGCAAAGCTTGCCACGTTCAAGTACAGCTCTCGCAACAGCAAGGCGGGTCGCGAATGGTACGACTGGCTGCCAATCCACGATGCAGTTGTTGAACAGGTCTTTGCCACGATCGCATCGGCCGGCCAGTCGCCTCACTGGGCATACGCCGCAGGCATGTCGCGCTTCAGCTGCTGCTTTTGCATCATGTCGAGCAAGGCTGACCTTCGTACCGCTGCGCAGCTCAATCCGCGCCTTTACAGCACGTACGTAGAACTGGAAAAGCAAACCGGCAACGTCATGATGATGCCGACAAAGAAGGACGGGAAGCTCACCCTCGAGCAAATCACAGGGATCAAAGCAACCGAGATTCCGCTGCCCTGGCCGAAACGATTAGCAGATCGTGAACCTGAACTCGCCGCACATCCGTAGCGACCCTCCTCGCCCAATTCCACAACCTCAACAAAGAGAGATTTATGTCCAAATCTGAAGATGGCCTTCGCCTCACCTGGGGCGGCTCCTTCGCCCTCACCTACGTCTTCATTGTGGTGGGCATCTGCTTTTACGGTGCCACCAGTGTTCTAGACACGGCCCTGTTGCAGGTGGCCGCGACTTTCGCACTGTTGCTCCTTGCGTCGGCCGCCTACCTCCGAATTTGGCAACTGGGGCTTGTTGTGGTCGGCTGGTTGATGATCTTCCTGGCCTTCGGGGGCACCATGGCCTTGACTAAGGATCAACCGATTTCTCCGCCCGACGCAGGCAAGATGCAAGCGATGCTCGTGAATGTTGAGGAAGCCGTAATGATGCTTCCCTACGTTGCGACCGTTGCCCTTGTCGTCGTTTCGTTGGTGAGTTGCGGTGTAGCCGCCCGCCAACTATTTCGTCGGCGCCGCAGCAGTTGATAACGCGGCTTCACTAATCCGTCGTCATCTCCCCGCGATGAGTGCCAAAGCAAATTTCTCATGAACACGACCAACTCCACCATGCCCACTCCCTCCCGCCCCTCCGCCAAGACCACCAATCCCGACGCCGCCGTGCAATTCATGGAAGAGCTGCTCGAGCAGCACGAGACCTTGAACGACATCGCGATTCAACACGGAAGCCGTACGCTGGCCGACCTCATGTACATGCAACAGGCGATTCTGACGGGCGGCTTTGTAGACGCCTGGCCCGACGAATCCGGCCTGATCAGCGTGCTGAAGACGCTCCCGTCTGTTGAACACTGGCGTAGCTATGTTGTCGCCGCGGATCCTTCGATCGATCTCGATGCGCACTTTGGCTCCTCCTCGAGCACGCCCCCGGCAAGCGCGCGCCCGACCTCGAAGCCGTAGCAAAACCGCACACCACGCCTTCTTCCTCCGAACCCAACTCAAGCATGAACATGATGATCAAAGCTGGAATCCTCGCCCTGCTGGCCGCTGGCTGCTCAACCCTGGCCTATGCTCAAGAGGGCCCTCCGCCGAGCGCTCCCCCGACTGAGGTTTCACCCCTTCCTCCCCTTCCGGCGATCCCGCGATTCCAGGTAAAGCCTGTCATGGTGAGCGTCACCTACACACCGGGGCCTGATCGCTTCTTTGGCGATATCGAGAAGGCACCCGCCGCCCAGACCGTCTCGATGACGGTGGCATCTATGCCGGCGAACCTCTCCAAGCTCATCACCACGCCGTATGTCTCCAGTTGTGCGCTGGTCGCGACATGCGCTGGAGGGCAGAAGGAGAAGGAAAAGATCCATTCCGAGGTGGAGACAGGACTTCGTATGGACCTAACGCTGCTGAATTCCGCCCACTTGACGACCGATCCATTGCCGGACTCAGCGGATGTGCAGTTCCGCATTTCACTCTCGGGTCTGTCAGTTACTCCGCCTAAGACCAGCGATCAGTGCGTCGACTTGCTGACCGTAGGCCATATCACTGCCAGCGGCGTAGTGGCGGTGCCATTCGAAGGCTCCGTCGAGCATCTGATGGGCGATGCAGGCAAGCTCACATTCACCGCTCGGCGCTGATATACGGTTCTTTCTGACGCACAGCCTCGTGGGGCTACAGTTCAGGGCGGGCGCACCGTTATCAACGGTGTACCCCGCACTTTCGCGGCTAGAATCTCCGATCAAATCCGTTTTAAAGAGAAGCTGTGCGCACGTTGGTCATCCTCGTCTTCTGGTGGTTCGCTATCAGCCAGGCCCTTCAGTTGGGCGGCATCTGGCAGTTGCGCGCTCATCCAATGCGCGACGTCACCGTGTACGTCGACCCCAATCAGACGATTAAAGGGCAGTTGTCGCGCGAATGGGACGGGACGTGGATCTTGTCAGCGGAAGACGGCAAGCATCACTTCCTCATGGGTGAAAGCCCACCAGCCATGAGCTACAAGCTGGACACCAATCGTCATAGCAGCTTCTTAGACCACTGGCGAGCGTTGCTTCCCATGTTGCTGGTTACCGTTATTGCGATGATGCTCCTGGCCCCTGGAGGGAGATTAGGCGTTTGCACCGCCTTTTGATGCGGTAACCAGAAGGCGCATTGAATCTTCAACAGCCCCCCACGCCAGACACTCTTGAAATTCAATAGTTGGTTTTGGTAGTGTGTTTCTATCTATTTGATGGCGACACACATGACTTCTCTCTGCCCGTCCAGCGTAGCCCCTGCCCCACGATTCATTGGCCGCAGCGCCTACGCGCCGGCAATGCTTGCCCGTAGCAAGACGCCCCGCGTCAAGAAGCAAGGCCTCGACGAAATGCATCCGCTGCTGGCTAACCTCCCCCTTGACTTCGGGCACGAGCTGGTGATCGACAACTTCGCTGGAGCTGGCGGCGCGAGTGAAGGGATCGAGCGCGCTATCAAGCGGCCAGTCGATATCGCCATCAACCACAACCCCGTCGCACTCGCCAGCCACGCCGCAAATCACCCCTACACCCTGCACATTGCGGAGTCCGTTTGGAACGTTGACCCTATCGTTCTGACGCAGAATCGACCGGTTGGCCTGGTTTGGCTGAGCCCCGACTGCCGCCATTTCAGTAAAGCCAAAGGCGGCACTCCCGTGGCGAAAGAGATCCGAGGCCTGGCCTGGGTCACTCTGCGGTGGGCTCTAAAATGCCGCCCTCGTAACATTATGTTAGAAAATGTTACAGAATTCCAGACTTGGGGCCCTTTGATTGAGGTTCGTCCAGGCTGCTTCATGCCGGATCCGGCGCTGCGCGGAGAAACGTTTGATGGCTTCGTTCAGATGCTCAGCGATGGGATCGACCCAAACCACTTTGCGCTTGCCGAGGCGTGCGACTTTCTGGGCATCTCCATCGACAGCGCGGAAGCGAAGCGCTTGATCAAAGGTCTGGGTTACAAAATCGAATGCCGCGAGCTGCGTGCCAACGACTATGGCGCGCCCACCATCCGTCGCCGCTTCTTCATGGTGGCGCGCTGCGACGGGCTGCCCATTGTGTGGCCGGACGCATCGCATGGCGGAGAGGGGCTGCCGCCCAAGAAGCCTGCCGCGGTCTGCATTGACTTCGACCGCCCCGCCTTCAGCGTCTTCGACCCCGAACGGCCGCGCCAGCTCGTGCCGAACACACTGCGCCGGATCACCAAAGGGCTCTTCAAGCACGTCCTTGCCACTGACATGCCCTACATCGTCCCTGCCAGCGGACGTGATGATGGTCGCGGGGAGGAAGCTCAAGCCGCAGTCATGACGCCCCTCCGAGGCACGTCGGAGGCGCACATGATTGGTCGTTCGCTGCACGAGTCAGCACCGACCGTGGCCGCCAGTGGCACGCACCATGGACTTGTCGGCGCCAGCCTGATCACGATCGGCTATGGCGAACGCGCGGGACAGGAGCCGCGTGCGCAGGACCTGCGCAACCCATTGGGCACTGTCGTCGCAGCCAACAAGCACGCGATTGCTGCTGCGCATCTCACTCATCTGACCCATCAGGGTGATCGTTCTGGGTACAGCCTCCATGAGCAGGTGCGGACCGTCACTGGAGCCAATCGTGGTGAACAGGCCCTGGTTACGGCATTTCTCGAGCAGGCCTACGGCGGTTTCTATGAGGGCCACGGACGCAGCCTGGAGGACTCCATGAGCACGATCATGGGCTCTGGTTCGCAGCAGAGGCTGGTAACTGCCTACCTGGTGAAGTACTACAGCGAGGGTGGTCAAGATCAAGCGCTGACGGACTCCATGCACACGCTGCCCACGAAAGCTCGAATGGGTCTCGTGCAGGTGACGAATATTCCCCTGGACAGCATCTCTCCCGACCACCGCGAACGGGCCCGGGCCTGCGCGGCGCTGCTGCGAGAGTATTTGCCCGAGGAGTTTCCTGGCGATGCCGAGTACGTTGTCACGTTCCTGCGTGGCCAATGGTGGCTACTGGCCGATCTCACCATGCGCATGCTGGTGCCCCGCGAGCTGTACCGCGCGCAGAGCTTTCCGGAGAGCTATATCATCGACGAAATCCCTGACCCGAAGCTGCTCTTCGTGAACGGAGTGCAAGTCGACGGAGATCCGCGCTTGCTGCCGCGCGTGCCGCTGTCGAACACCGACCAAGTCAAGATGTGCGGCAACAGCGTGTGCCCCCTCGTCGCGGAGGCGCTCGTCGCAGCGAACTTCCACCACGAAGAGCTTATGCCCAGCCGGTTGGTGGCGTAAGCCAGTCAAGTCGTGACTATGCCCCTTCTGGCCTGCCGGCAGGGCTTCGACCTGGGTCGTGAGGCATTGACGGGACTTGGTCGAAGCCCTGACACCGCTCGCGGTGTCGGCGGCGCGAGAGCGACCCGGGCAACCCACACACAACAATGGAACCTTCATGATCCAGGATATCTTTCAACCATCCGCAGAAGAGCTGGCCAGGCCGGAGTGCATCGCAAAGTCGCTCAGCCTTCAGTATCAAAAAATGAAGCGCGTCGGTAATGGAAGCTTCACTATGCCCGCGGGAACGACCGCGACTGTGCTGTGCTTCGACGGCATTTGGCGTTTCGATTTCGAGGATGGATCTAGCTTGTACTGCACCTTTGGTGTGATCGACGGCAGAGAGGCCTTTGACGCAATGACCTGGGCGGCTCCCGACGAAGAGAAATAGCCCGTCCCGAGGGTTGCTATTGGCGGATCTATTCCAGCCAACCCGTGGTAGTCTCACTGCCGCTCATCACCTGATGTTGTTTGCACACCTTACAATCACTCGGATTGACTGTCGCCAGCGCGGATTTCACGGGCTTATCCTATATCCGGACCATTGAGATCCCGGCTTGGGGCCATGTTGTATTGTTTTTGGACGCCCTATGCTTGTGGCTGTGCCTCGTGGGCGGGGCGTGGAAGGCTTTGGCGAACACGGTGATTTGGCGATTCCAACAGTCATATCCACAACATCGCAGCCAAAAGCGCAAACTGTGAAATGGAGCGGTTCAATGTCAGCCGCCAACGGTAGAGAATTCGGAACCTGCTAGCCCGCCCGAGCCAAGTCGCTTGGTGGTGAAAAAATTGAATCGCAAGGACTAACAGCAGTTCACATTCAGAGCCTTCCGTAGCACTGCCAGCTCACCGCGCGGTGATGACTAGGTCACAGGGATAAGCTCGCAGGCAAGTCCACTACCATTCCATCCCGCCTCCACACTGCAATAAAGTCGCGTCCAGTCCGCCCCCTAGAGAACAGCCATTCCGGCTCGATTTTGGCGTGCGGCAGCTTCCAGATCGGCTTTTGCGCATGGACCCCTGTGTTCCCAATGAAGACGTAGGCATCGCAGTTGGCGACAATCTCCGCTTCATCCACGCCGTGCTCGTTTCCGCCGGCCGCCTGGTTGTTTGGATCGTACTTATGGGTAAACCACGAGGCGATGACGACCTTCGGCTGCAAAGCCTTTACTGCATCCAGCGCATCGAATTGCTCAACATCTTGCCCGTAGCGGATGGTCGGCTGCTGGATCGACGCGTAGAACTGCCTCACTTCCGGCCGGTTCTGCAAGAAATTGTCTACGCCTCGGATGTTGACCCCCATCGCCCTCAACGCCCTCGAGAGTGCCCCGGTCCCGGCACCGATCTCAATTGCAGAGCGGCCGGCGATGTACCGCGCCAACCAGGCAACCAATTCTTCCGTCGGCAAGCCGTACAGCGCCTGTTTCACGCACAGCATCAGACGCTCATTCAGCGTCGTAGTTGCGTAGAACGACGCAGGAAGAACTCGTGGCCCCCCCTCCGCCTCCATGACGGCGGGGGCGAGATCGCGAGTGCTCCTCGTGTCGAGGACGAAAGGTCGAAGAGTCATATGAAATCTCTGTGGGTGTGAAGGGACCTTATAGATTCCGCTTCAAGCCAAATGAATCCGTGAGTTTAGCTGCCGCCCAACAGGCCCGACGTCTTGAAATTTGAGCTACCACATTGCTAGGATGGTTCTCACATCAAAACAACGACGACAAAGCTATGCCTCGCGAAACTAAAACCCATCGCCTCGATGCCGAAGACATGCGCCGCACCCTGCAGTTGGTCCAGGCTGGTGAAATCAGCGTCAGCCGCGCAGTTGAGGTATTGGACATGTGGCTCGCCGGGCGCTACACCGATGACCTTCTGCCGCCCCCGGCCGATTGTCTTCCGGTGTTGAACGATGATCGCATCATCGCCTCATTCCAATCCGCCGGAGTCGAGTTTCAGCGCTTCGTTGACGCGCGGGGGCGGGAGGTCCATTGGACTTCTGGCTCCCAGGATGCATCCCTCCTGATCGACGGAGTGCGCACCGTTCTCGCCGCACAAGATCAAGCCAGTGCATTGCTCTGACTACTGAGCGCACAGTTGCGGCTCCATCGGCTGCTTAGATCATTGCGAACACCTGTTCTTGACCCTCATGAAATCTTATCTTGTCGCCGTCGAATACGACATTCTCCGCGGCCTCACCCCCTCGGAACGCGTTTCCATCCCCTTGGAGCGCCGGCCGGTTCGGGTGGCGACCATGTTGCGTGAAGACGCATTCGTCGCCTCTGGGGGCGTCATGAAGCACCACATCACGGTGTTCCTCGAGGATGAAACCCACGATTGGCGTTGGGATAGCGGTCGCTTCCGGTACTACACCCGCGTCGCGGACAAGGCTGATGTCCTGGTGGCTTACCAGACGGTATATGTGGGACCATTTGCGCCTGAGGAATGGGTGAGAGCATTCATGGCAGAGCATAAGCTGCATCAGGCTCGCCGCAACCTGGCTACACACCTCGTGCAGGACGTATATGACCGCCAGCTCGCCGAACTGCGTTCCCTGCCTGCAGAGCGGCGCATCGTCGCGTCTGCCATCAATTCAATGTCTCGTTACCTCAACGACAGCGGCGACGCTCGCTTCGCTCCCTGGCAATCCGACCTTGCTGCATGGCTAGCGACACATAAGGGATTTGCAACAGTGCTGTCGCATCACGCGAAGGATCGCTCGCCGTCGATGTAGCCGCGGAAGGGGCATTGAAACTCCGGCATCCGATTTGATAGCCTGTATGGACAAATTTAAATTTTCAGACAGAGATCATGGCAAAACGAGCAAACGTCTTCCCTGGCGCGGTGGTAAAGGCATTCTTCGCTGACGAGAGCGAAACTTTTTGGCCCCAGGGCAGCCATGTAGACGAGGACGTCTACATCGTGGATGGTGTTGAGGTTTCCGACGACTTCGATTCCGCAAAGCTGGACGACTCCGCAGCAGTCGAAGTTGTGAGCGGCTTTATCGTGCTCGAAAGCGGCGACACCAAAGATCTGCTCACGCAGATCCGCAAGTGGGTCAAGATTCAGAACACAGAACGTATGTTCATCGAGTTCCCGAAAGAGAAGCGAGCCGAGGTGGCCGCCGCCTTGGCCGCAGTTGGCGTCAAGTTGCCCTGACCTCAGCGAGGCCTGCATGTCACAGAAGAACCAGCGAGTAGTCGAAACCAAGTGGGTCGGCACCGGCCGAACAGAGATTGACCTGGGTCACACCTGGACCACTCCGAATGCTGCCAAGAAGATGATGCGCGAGCTTAAGCAAAAGCACCCTGCTCGCCTGTTCTCGATTCAGACCCTTCAGACAAAGCGTTAGGGGGATCGAGCTAAACTGCGTTCAATTTTTCGTTTTCACGCCCCCATGAGCATCGACCGCGCCCCCCTGATCACGATCGACAGTGAGTCCTCGAAGGACTTGGACGACGCGTTCAGCGTCTTCGCTAATTCAGACGGAGGCTTCGACGTTCGCGTCGCGATCGCCAATCCCCTGGAACACGTCCCGATCGGCTCGAAGCAAGATCTAGCGGCACAGGCACTGGGGGCGACGGTCTACGTTCGGGACTTCGCTTTGCGGCCGATGCTCCATGAGAAGATCTCGACCAACTTGGCTAGCTTGGTTCAGGGGCGGGAGCGCCAAGCCATTGTGTTCAATATGCGGCTGGCCCCCGGGCTCGACGTCGTTGATTTTGATCTCGATCTGAAGTTGATCCGGGTGGAGGAGCGCCTCAGCTACAAGTCCATTCCAGATGTTCTGGAAACAAAGGGCCATTCCGCCCACCAGGTGGTGTCTACTGCTGTGCGCCTGTCTTCGGCGCTGCTGCGCAAGCGGCGAGAGAGCGGCGCGCTGGCGCTCTACGACATGGCGCGTATGCTAATGACAACCGAAGATGGGCACATTGTCCGGGCGCCGAGCCGAGAGGCAATGATCGGGAATATCGTCATCCAGGAACTGATGATCCTGACCAACAGCCAGGTCGGGCAGTACATGGTCCGGAAAGGCCTGCCCGGGGTGTTTCGAAATCACCGACGTACCGCGGCCGCGCCTCGCGCTCATGACCTTGCTCAGACGATCGAAAGCTGGATGGACGCCGGCACGGTCAGCGCACAGCAAGTACAAGATCAATTCAACGCCATTGTCGGCCGCGCGCGCTACGAGGCTACCGTTACCGGCCACTATGGCTTGAGTTTGCCCGTTTATCTGCACATCACCTCCCCTCTGCGCCGGTATGCCGACCTCGTGAACCTTCGTCAGCTCAGCGCACACGTGAAAGAGGAACCGCTGCCGTATGACTCGGCCCAGCTCGAGGCGTTGACTTCGGACTTAAACCAGGTGCTCGACCAGCAGCGCACCGACCGCGAGGAGTCGTACAAGCGCAAGGTCGCAGAATCTGCAGAACGGCAGCTGGCCGCCGGCGACCTCGAAGCAATGGAAGAGAACCAGCTGTCTGCTGCCATCAAGATGGTCGTTGAGGCAGGTGCTTTTCCAGCCTTGCTCGAAGACGAGTTGGTTCGCCGCGCTACCCTTGACATCCTGCCGGCGGCGATCGCGACCCGTCTCATCTTTCAGCTTCCGCTCCCTTTTCTTTCCGAAAGGCTACGCCTTACTCTGCGGGACTGGTTGGCGAGCACCCCCGCTCGAGCTGCTGCAATGGTGAACTCGGCTGTGCAGCTTCAGGCCATTACTGAGGCACCCGGAGAGGTGGTCCAGGATCCGCAGACGATGGTGTTTACGGCCCATGCCGAGTTGCGTCTTGAGAATGGATCATTGCACACCGGCACCGGGCGGGGTGCCCAGAAGCGCCAGGCTATCCAATTGGCCCAGGTGCAGGCGCTTTGCTCCATCCTTGGCGTTCCTGACGCCGTGCCGGCGGCAGTCCCCAGCATTGACGCTAGCAGCCCATCCGAAGGAAACACCAAAGGTGCCCTGCTCGAGTGGTGTCAAAAGGCAAAGATCGCTGCGCCGGTCTTCAAGAACACTTCGGAGGGGGCCGCGCACTGCCCGGCATTCGGCGCTTCGGTCACGATCGTCTACCAAGGCAAGACGTACGCCGCGACAGCAACGGGTGCCGGCTCGAAACGTCTGGCCGAACAGCAAGCTGCGCAGTCGCTCTTAAACCAACTCGGCCAGGTAAAGCCCGGACGCACTTCCAAGCCGGATGTGCTGGCCACGGCTAAGGCGGCGGCAGAGAACCCGGTCTCCCAGCTAACCATCTGGTCTCAAAAACAGAAAGACGCGGCCGTGACCTATGCGTTCGTCGCGCTGCCCGGCAACACGCCTGCATTTCGTTGTACCGTGGATGTCCGTCTTGGCGAAGAACACTGGCTGGCTGAGGCAGATGGGACCAGCAAGCAGCAGGCCAAGACTGCCGGTGCCGCGGCGGTCCTCGATCTAATGACGCACTGAGTCGCGCGTCGATACCTGCAGAAGCAAGAAAAAGGCCCCCCGAAGGGGCCCCTGACAATCTGGCGATTTACGCCCGGTTCACCGGACGATCATCAAGGTCGATGAAAGTGTCAGTATCGCGGTTCACGATCACGCGCCCAACGTACCGATCTTGATCGTACTGATGCGGGTTGAACGTCACATCGACGCCGCGTTTTTTCAACGCGGTAAGCGAGCGCTTGTCGAGTTCGCCACCCGGAGCGATGTACTCACGGACCGTTTCGCGTGCTTCCTCGACCTTCTTCGCGTCTTCGTGCGGAAGCTGGTCCAGCACATCCTCGTGGTTGAGCGGATCCCCTTCGCAGTCGATATTTTCGGGCATCTCGATGTCCCGGGTGGCTTCGATCGCCTCGACGACCTCGTCCAGCGTGGGCTTTGTCATTCTCATGTTTTTCTCCTGTTGCTCAGTTCCGGCAATAAAGCACCGGCGTCGACACAGACTGCCCAACTTTGGGCAAGCCTGATAGAAGACACTGGGGGCTCAAGGCGAGTTCACAAGGGTGGGGAAAACACCCTTGTCTTGGTCGTGATGGCAGGTTCCAGGCACATGGAGAGGTTGAATTTCAATACTCGGTTTTGCTATCTTGATTATCACTTAATAAAGGTGACTCATGAACCAAGCCTCTACCGAGTTGAAAGCGCTGTTTACCCTTGAAGGTCGTAACGTCTATGAGGGCGATGAGCTCCACGTGGATCCGGTCTTTCACCGAGAAGCTGGCGCGCGCGTTGAAGCCTATCGCGCGGCAGACGGCTCTGGCGTGGCTCGTTGCCGCAGCGCAAGCGGCGCAGTGCCCCTGCTGCCGTTGCATGCCCTCTCCTGGCAGCCCTTCCCCGAGACGGTCGTTCGCGAATCGCTGGTGCGAGGTGGGCTGCGGTCGCCGAGCACCGGTCACCTGCAAGCCTACGAAATTGGCCGCAAGGAAGCGGCCGAAAGCACTGCGCGTCTGCGTGCGGAGGCTGACCGAGCGATCTTGACGCTCCAATCTGCCCTCATCGATCTTCGCGCCAGTAATGTGGCCGAAGCTCAAGCACGCATCGAACATCTGCTCCAGTTGTTTGGCGCTACGGTGGACGAATCGCACTGTGATGCTGACGCGTACTTTCAGGCGGGGCTTGGTGGCCAAGGTGCTGCAGCTGTGCCTGCAAAGACAAGCCAGGTTGCCGACCAGGTCGCGCTTGATGAAGCACGGAGGCTTGACGAATCCATCAAGAAAGCCTTCGAGGACGCTTACATTGCTTGGCATCCCTACCTCGCGCCAGTCGTCCGTCGCCTGATCCTGACCGACCGCGCTCGCCAAGATGTCGCAGGTCCGCTCCCCAGGCTGGGGAATTGGCTGAGGGGCTACGACACGGGCGTCTCCTCAGAAACCATGGCCGCGGTCTATCTCGGCGCTCGAGACGGCGATTTTGACGCCCCCCATGACGCCGGAGATTTTGGCCGTTGTTACCGGCTACTCGCTGCAGTCCCTGAGGTGCGTACGGCCTTCCCCCGCATTAAGCAACTCATTCCGTCCTTTGCCGGCGTAATCGAAAACTGGGCGGAGCTGGCTGATCTGTACGAGCGCGGGCAGGACACTCGTAAGGAATTCTCCGCGCTCCTCGCCTCCTCGCGACGTCCCGCAGCTATCGCCGCCGACGAACTCTCGGAATGAATTCCGCCTAGGACGCTCATATGACCACGAATCACACACTCACCGCCGCCGATCGCAGCGCGCTGCTCGCCCTGGCCGAAAGAATCGAAGCCTCGAAGGATGTTCCCATCCCCATCGACGTATCTGCGGCGCAGCTGCTCCGCAACCTCATCGCCAGTGATCACCTGTCGGCCGTGCCCGTGGCTTATCAGGTAAGAAGGCTCGACGCCTCGGCGCCATGGGAGCCTTGCACGCTGGAGCTTTACGAAGCCACGCTCCAGACGGGACGCTACTGCGGCCTGAAGAACGGCCCTCAATCTGAGGTTCGTGCGCTGGGGGTGATCGAGGCTCAAGATCTTCCCCGCGCTCTTCCAGTCGCTGGGGGGCACTGATGGCTTTCAACGTCATCCCAGGGTTCACCGGGCTTGGCCGGCGACGCGGCACGCTCCTAGGTGAGGGCTCTCACCCGATCAAGACCTACAACCTCCTGCTTTTCACCGTCGTGGTGTTCGAAAGCCAGCCGACCATTCAGGCGTTTGCGGAGTTTTTGAAGGCCAATGCGAGCCCCGACGAATACTTGGCGGAGCACCGGCCACAGGTTCGAGCCAGGCTGCGCCGGGCGGTTGAGAAGGCCAAGCGGCAGGCATCCCAGGACGTCCGCGGCCGCGTTGAAGCGAACGCCGCAGACACCCAGCAGGTTCGCGAGCGATGTGGCCGTCTCCAATCGCGGGTTGACGACCTTCAACGCGCACTACGCTGTCAGATCCTGGCGATGGCTGATGCCCTCCAGGAAGCCGAAGATAGCCGACTGAGCGTGGATCGTTACCTGTTCCTTCGTTCGTTGATCGGACCGGGCAACAAAGGCAACCCCGAATGGACCGAGTTCTTGGCATTTGTCAGGGACCAGCCCGACACGCCAGAAGGCTTCGAAGCGGCCATTGATGCTGCCATGGCTGCCCGCAAGTCGCTCGCCGCACAAACCGAGCGAGGACAGTGATGGTCTACGTAGATCACATGCAGGCGTCCTACAGGCGGATGAAGATGTGCCACATGCTGGCCGACAGCGATGACGAGCTGCACGCGATGGCAGAGCGTATCGGTGTCGCGCGGCGCCATCACCAGAAGCCTGGCACACCTCATAGCCATTACGACATTTGCCGGGCCAAGCGAAAACTGGCTGTGAAGGCAGGCGCCATTGAAATTACTCGCTCCCAATTGGGCGCCCTGATCCGGTTGAAGCGTGCCCGGGAAAGCCAAGCGGTCGGTGCCTAACCTAACCCACAAACATAAAAAGGAATTGCTGTGCCTACACCTGAGTTGGTGACCTGCCCAAAGGACGAATACGAAGCCATGTGCGCAGTCATGGCCACTCTGGATCCGGCCACGGTTCCTGGACTGACTGTGGCCCAGCGATGCGCGCTTGGCGCCTTCGCAAAGCCCCATAAAGCTGACGATGCGCGCTCCTCCGAGGTCCGCATTCTTCGCGGCTACGTCAAAGACCTGGAAGACACCCTCGATAAGATCGCTGTGTCGCTCGGCGTTGAGGGACGCCGGCCGGAACTACTGATCTTCAAATGTGGTCAGGTCGCAGAAGCGCTCCAGGCCAGTTCGGAAGATGCTGCTCGTTGGCGGTGGATCCATCCCTTTCTTGAGCTCGAAAGCGATTTCCTTTACGAATCCGGAACCGCCCGTTACTCGCTCATTCACCTGAAAGGCGACCAGGTCGATCTACCTCCAAGCCTCTACTACAAAGATGTCGTCGCCGGCGTGGATGCGGCGCGCGCTCTCGCAAGGAAACAAAATGGCTGAAAACAGCAAGATCGAATGGACGGACCATACGTTCAATCCGTGGGAAGGTTGTCAAAAGGTAGGTCCGGGCTGCGACCATTGCTATGCCGAGACGCGCAACGCTCGGTTTGCTGGTGGCAAGGCCGTGAACTGGGGGCCAGGCGCTCCCCGTCGGCGCACCAGCGCGAGCAATTGGCAAAAGCCCGTTTCCTGGAACGCCGCTCACGCGGAATTCCTCGAGCGACATGGCCGGCGTCAGCGCGTCTTCTGTGCCAGCCTGGCTGATGTGTTCGATAACGCCGTGGATCCAGCCTGGCGCAGTGATCTATTCGATCTGATCGAACGGACCCCCAACCTCGACTGGCTGCTGCTGACCAAGCGGATCGGCAACGTTGCGCGCATGCTTCCATCTCTGGAATGGGCCCGGCGCGACAACCTCTGGCTGGGTGCAACGGTATGCAATCAAGCAGAGGCGGATCGTGATATTCCGAAGCTGCTGGCGCTCCCTGCCCATGTTCGCTTCCTGAGCATGGAGCCGCTGCTCGGCCCCGTTGATCTTACGCCCCATCTGCAGGCTGCATCGACCGCGGCAACCCATGCGCTGGATTGGGTAATTGTCGGAGGGGAAAGTGGGCCGGGGGCGCGTCCCATTCACCCCGACTGGCCGCGCAACCTGCGCGATCAGTGCCAATCCGCTGGCGTGCCCTATCTCTTCAAACAATGGGGAGACTGGAGGCCAATCTGCCAGATGGACGAAGACGAGCACCGGGCCTTGTACCGGTCCAACGTCGTGGCGCGCGCCAATGAGAGCCAGGTCAACCTGGACGATATCTATGGAAGGCGCTGTACCGTCGACACTGGCGTCCTTCACGCAGACGGTACCCACCTGGACATCACGGCGCCCATGGCATTTCGACAAGGTTCCGGAGCTATGCAAGTATTTCGCGTAGGGAAGCAAGCGGCCGGACGTGAACTGGATGGGCTTCTATGGAGTGCTGGACCGTCGCAACAGGCGAGCGCGCCGGCAGCACTCCCAGGAAGCACCTCATGAGTTCCTGGGTGAAAGAAGTTGAGGCCAGCGAGGTCAAGGATGGCCAACAGTACTTCGTCGCCCGGCGTCGCTTGGAATATGCGCCTGGCATGTTCTCAGAATGGCGCTTCCAAGGAACCGACTCGAAACATCGCACCGTCTTCATCAAAAAGCCGGGTATTGCGACCATCTTCACTGGAGGTCCTAAGCTGCGCGCACAGCTTGTGCGCATGACCACGCTGATTGCCGTCGAGGTGCCAGCGGATGCTCACAAGCGTTGGCGCGCACGCGTTCTTCGAACTGGATGATGCAAACACCAAAACCATTGAACTTCTATTCTCCAATTTGCTACCTTAGTTCATACGTTTAAGGATGAACCGTGGACGCAAAGAAAAAAAGCGTGAAAAAGACTGACGAGGCTTCCGTGGCCGAACATGGTCGGTCGTGCTCCAACGAAGCAAGCGCTGGCGCACGAACTTCAGATAACGCAGTCGCCGTGTTGCGAGCCTACGCAGAGGGCCGCATCAACCACGTTTTCAATGGGCAGTGCCCTGATGAGGTCGAAGGACACGAAGTACGCGATGACGACTGCCCTGTATGTCGCGCGATCCTCGCGCTGCAGCAGGGCGAGCCGACGAAACGTATCGACCCTTTCGACGCGGAGGTACTGTCCGAACGCCTGAGGGACGTGGCTGCTAGCAACTACGAGACTGCTATGTCGTTCGGAATCTCTCGCGACAGCTTCGAGCGCTGTGCGAACGACGCTGCAAAGGTTGTTCAGGAGATGACAGCGACATCGCTATTGGCAGATGGGCAATATGCCGCTCGGTGGCGTGCATATGCTGCTCAGTTTCCGCAGATCTCTGACGCATTTGTCGCCGGTCATATGGTTCGAGCTGACCAGGCAAATGTTTGCTCCAACCCTCAAGAAATTCGTATTTCCGCGGCGATGGTCCAATCCGCCCGTGATGCCTTTGACAAGGCATCCTTTCCCGAACTGAACAAGTGGAAGAAAGCCTTGGATGCCGCTATTCAGGTCGCCGTTCAGGACGACCAGAAGAGGAGCCACGTCACCGCTGCGATGGTGATGGTCGCGCGCGACGCATACCATCAAGCCCCTCTTCCGGAAGAAAACTGCTGGACTTGCGCTCTGCGCGCAGCATTCATCCTCCGTCAGGAGCGCTGATGGATCGCGTAAACGAAAAGTCAATCCACCTAGGAAAGAACATGACCGACCAATCATTATCTCCTGCACGACTGGAAGAAATGGCAGTCAGCGCCCGGGAGTGGGCGATGCAGCGGGGCACAGTCGAGAATTATCCGGCGACAGCTCGCGCCCATATCCGCGAGCTAGCCGACGCACTACTGTCCAAGACTCGCACTCCTGTCGCAGAAGACTCGCTGGCAGTTCAGGCGTTGAAATCCGCACAAAACAACATTGCCGCGCGTCGTCCGCCCGGCAGCAGCGACCCCCAAAGCCCGCGGTATGACCATGATGCATTCCTGTGGGACTACTACCAGCGCGCTATCGATTCCCTCGCCTTGGCAAGCGCCCCTGTAGCCGATGGGATAACGCCCGCAGGGATGAAAGAAATCTGCCCGGCGTGCGGACACCAGTTTGCTTGTTTCCACAACCCGTACATTGACGAGCTGCGCGCCTCCCTGGCAAGCGTCCCTCTGGCGAAGCCGAAGCGTGCGCCCCTCGATGACTGGCGTGTTCAGGCTATTGCTGAGTGCCTGGAAGCGGAATGGGATGAAATGTCCCCGGACCTGGCAGAAACCAATGCACGGATCATTGTCGGCTACCTGATCGACTACGAAAATGAATCTGCCCAGATCGAAGCCGCTAACGCTGAAGGTTCGCTCGAACCCGTGGTGCAGGCAGTCCGCAACCTTCGGGAAGGCAGCCCTTCTGTCGACGGTGCGTCGCGACCCCACGTCGAACTCCAGCAGCATGCCCCGGACTCGATCCGAGCGCTTATCGCCAAGCACACCGAGCTGATGCGCAGTAACGACTACGGCTACTTCGAGCTTGCCCGTACCCGGCAGACAGGATGGATGGCATGGCTCTGTTCACACCCTGTTGAAACTCACCCCGACCGTAAGATTTTGGCGCGGGGCCAGGGCGAAACGCCTGACGACGCATGCCGGGAGGCGCTGGCTGACTTCGAAAGGCGCAGCGCCCTGCGGGAACAAGCTGAAGGACAGATGCAAGGTTGCAACTGCGCCACCTGCCGCCCGCATAGCGTCGAGATGCGCATGATCCTATGCAGCGTCTGCGGTGATAAGCGGTGTCCGCGCGCGGCAGATCACCGTAACGCTTGCGCCGGCGAATCGGCGCGCGAGCAAGGATCCGAGGTGATTCGCCCCCCTGGGGATGCTGAGAAATTTGCACAGAAACCAGCCACGAGCGGAGACTCCTATGAATGAAACCCTGAATGCGCCTGCCGGCTGGCGCGACGTATTCGTGCGGCGTGCCCTGGTGAGTCTGGCAGAAGCCCACGTCGCCGGCATCGACGCGCCTAATCAAGCTGTCCGAATCATGGAGGTCCTGGACGGCGTGCTTGCCGGGGCGGCGCCAGCGCGATTTGGCGACAATGCGCTGACATTGAACGGATATCAGCTACGCGATGCACTGAAGTTCCTCGCTCCCGATGGTGAAGCCGAGCAGTTGGAGCAATCCGTCTGCATCCAGCACGGCCCCGCACGCGACAGCGTAGACGGACATGAGCCCGCGGGCCTTCTCTGCTGGCTCGAGGAATATCCCGAGGAAGGCAGCATTCGACTGGACGACGAACCTACCAGCGAGAGCCAGGCCGCCCAGACTCCATCCACGGTAGAGAGTGCGAAGACCAGCGAGCAACTCCGCGCGATCAAGCAACGTGAACGCGACGACTCCGAGTTCGCATACTTCGACGCCCGTTCGGAAATCGACACGAAGAGCAACCGCAAATTGTTTCGTGCTGGCTTCGACCGCGGTTACGACTCCGCCATGTCGGCCGAGCTGGAGAAGTAGGCCATGGCTGGTGATCAAAATCTCACCTTGTTGGACACTGCAGCCCCAATTGCGACACCCACCATTCCAAAACGCTCCGCATCGAAACAGGCAGCGGCGACTGTAGCCCTGGGGCTGCTGCCCAAGTTTGTGGAACGAGTTCGCTGGGGGTTCACGGATAAGGCGACCGAGGTGGTCGACGCGATGGCTGTTGCCCTGCAAGAGACCCATCCCTCTCTGGCTGACAAGCTACGGCGGCAACAGACTGTGAGGCCCGTGAAGCTGAATCCTCCGGGGGACATCTTGGCATTCGAAGAGCCGGCAGTTCGGTTCTCGGATGTGGTGCTGCCTCGAAGCGTGGAATTGTTGTTGCCGGCCATCCTGCAGGAGCATGCGCGGGCAGCCGAACTGGCCGCTTATCACCTGGAACCTCGACACAGGATCCTGCTGGAAGGTCCGCCCGGAAACGGGAAAACGCTTCTGGCTCAGGCCCTGGCGTGTGAGCTGGAACTGCCGCTGATGCGTATGAACTACAGTTCCTTGATCACCAGCCATTTGGGTGAAACCGGCGCCAACCTGGCTAAAGCATTTCACTACGCTGGTGGCGCGCCGTGCGTGCTGTTCCTTGATGAATTCGACAGTATCGGCGCAAGTCGGTCGAGCAACGACGTCGGAGAGATCCGCCGTGTGACCAACCAGCTATTGCTGTTGATTGACCGCTTGCCCGCTCATAGCGTGCTGATCTGCGCGACCAACCTCAAGGAACAGCTCGATTCGGCGCTAGTGCGACGATTTGACTTTCCGCTACACCTTCCTGCCCCGGACCTCGACACCAGGCTCCGTTGCGCGCAGCGAGAACTTGCTGTCGAGCGAACCCCAGGACGCGACGTGTCGCACCTGGCATCCACTGTCGCCGCGCACGAGTTCCTCAACCTGGCCGCGTTGGTCCGACATTGCCAAGAACTGCGCCGCGATCTGGTGTTGAACGACGGACGAGGCGTACCCGCAATCATGGGCGCACTGGTTCCATCCGCTGCCTCACGACATACCAAGGAATCTGCATGACCACCACACATCCCGCATCTGCACTACAGGCAGCCTGGCCGAGTGACGACCAAATCCTGGAAGTTTTTGCCGAATTCGGGCGACCGAATGACGAACAATGCACCATGACGTACAACGCTCCGCAGATCGTCGCAGCCGTGCGCGCCCTGCTGAGCAAGCAGCATGCCACGGCTTCCTTTCATCAAGATCTCTCTCACCCGTTGGAACTGGCGCCCCCCGCGCAGGACCTTGCAACGAGCCTTGTGCCAGCCGGTTCGAAAGCAGCCCACGTGTCCGCATCTGAGACGCACGAGATCGCGGACTTCATGAACGGTGGTGCATACGCCCGACTCCTTCAGTCGGTACAGACGAAATCTAAAGGGACCGCCCAGTTTGCTGACATCCGTGCCGAGCTGAACCAGCTCGGTATGATGGCGCACACCGCCATGAACCAGGACCCACGCGACATGCGCAACATCATGGAGGATTTGGCGGGCCGCCTCTTGGCGCTAGCTGGCGACGCGCCGGCGGCCAGCCCTCTTGCAGCGGGAGGGACTGTGGCGTGGTTCGATCCAAAGGGCGACATCACACTGTGGAAAGAACTGGAGGATGCGCAGGGCGAAGACAATCTGGCCACTGTGGCCCCCTTGCTGCGCAAGCTGTGCGCACCCCTCTCCGATTCGGGGGCTCTTCGCGACCTGCTTGCCGAGCGCGCACGACAGATTCAAGTCGAGGGTTTCAGTCTAGAGCGAGACGACTCGTACATCAATGGCGAGCTCGCCCAGGCCGCGGCCTGCTACGCCGCAAGCTCCCAAAGTCGGGACATCTCCTACATGTCTCACCTGTGGCCCTGGGCTAAAGAGTGGTGGAAGCCCGGCACGACACGTGAGGATCTCCTCAAAGCAGGCGCGCTGGTCCTGGCGGAGATCGAGCGCATTGATCGCGCGCGGGCGGCCCATGCAGCGCTGAAAGTGAAGGACCAATGATGAGCAAGCCATCGGCTGTTCTGGTTTGGCCGCAAGTGTTCATTTTCTCTGCGGGCAATTCGGCAACGCATCCGCCTCTTGATATTTTCGAGCTGGTGAAAGCGGGGATCGAGAAGGCGCTGACGGGAGATAGTCACACTGTCGCCATTGCGGACGACGTAATCGCTCAAATGCAGGAGCTGCTTTCATCGGACAGAGCGGACCTTGATCGCGCCATGGCAACCATTCAGACGGCTGTGTGGAATCTTGTCGTCATCGACCAAGCCCTGAGCGCGGGCGCGTCACGCGACGAATCACGTGCTCTCATAACTGCGGCACAAGCGTTTGAAGACTTGCCGCCCTGGTGCAGCGAAACGCGCAACTCGACAGGTGAAGTTGCCTTTGCTCGTGCGTTGCGGGAACATGACGCATCGCGCCGGGCCGGAAACATGCTTCAGTTTTTGGCTGAGACTGGGGGCGCAATCGAGACAGATCGCCTGGGCGGAAGAACGATCTATCGGGTCTGGTGGCCCGGAACCGATAAGCACCAAAACGAATGGTATCCCTCGCCTCTGGCCGCGATTGAAGAGGCCCAGCACGAACAAAGGGATGGTGAAGCATGAAGCGAATGACACTGGAAGAGTTCCAGGCAGCGTGCAAAGCGCAGGCCTCGAGCGGCGAACTCACAACGGTGAAGTGTCCCATGTGCCGCACTTTGCAGAACGGGTACGACTTCATCAACGCTGGTGCCGGCAAGGACTGGGGCGAGGTGAGCCGCTTCCTGGGTTTCTCGTGCCTGGGACGATTCACCGGCGCGGAATCACCCCGGAGGGAGGCGGATGGGAGACCCTGCAATTGGACCCTCGGTGGATTGCTCCAGACTCACCGCCTCGTGGTGGTCACTCCTGATGGCAAAGAACATCCGCATTTCGAGCTCGTCACAAAAGAAGAGGCCGACGCGCATCGCGCAACGCAGCTTCGCTTAGCAGAGAACTCATGAGGGACCCGAGGGCCAGGCGGAAATCAATAGCGGGGCAGCGCGTAGGTCATTCGGTGAACGCTTGAACTTCAGTTATGCGTTTTGCTACCTTGAACTAAGCCTTTTCAAATCTCACTCAATGATGATCTACGACACGAACCGCCTCGCCCAGTTAATCCGCCAAGTCGATCAACACAATCAGCTGGGCCCGGTAGCCTTAGCCGACGCCCTGATGCCGATCCTCGCCGAGCGCTTTGAGGAAGAGCTTGATCGGCGAGCGGCGCACGCGCACGACGCGCTGATGTGGGTCGCAACGGCTCTCGCCGCAGTGGGGCATGAAGACAAAGCAATCATCATGGAAGGCCGCTCGCGCACTGTGAAAGACATCCTGGAAGAGGCTACCACCGTTCTGTCGTCGGATGATGCCTCGCCTCTAGGCGCTCTGTGCGCACGAATCCACGTGCGTTCCACCGATACCTATCCCGAACTGTCGGTTGAAGTTGTGGATGGTTCGCACCTGCAGCCGAGCGACAGCCCGATTCATGTTTATGCGCTGCCGCCGGCGAAACAGCTTGTGCTTCACGGGCCGGCGGACCTGCCCTCGCTAAGTCACCCGGACGCATGGCTCTTGACTCGAGCCTCTGGAACCCGCTGGGCGGTCACTGACGAACCGACACAGACGGCCAGGGCTGTCTACGGGGCAGATAACGTCACGATTGACGAGCTTGTCCTGCGCCGCAACGTAATGTTGCCCCCCGCCGCCGAGCGCAAGCTCTTCGAGAAGTGGGCCCGGACTGTTTTCGATGCCGACAAACTTGTTCGCGCGCCCTGGCCCCATGACGAAGAGTATGCGTGGTCGAGCGCTCAGTATGCGTGGCAGATTTGGCAGGTCCTGCGAAAGCTGCCTGCGCTCGCGACGACTTGCGAAGTCCCTGGCTCCCAAAATGGCGCGCCGACTGATGTAGGCATGACCGCTGCCCCGCCCGATGGCCAATCGCTTGGCGCCTCATACGAAGCTCTGCGCAACGTCATCGAGGCGAAGATCGCCAGTCTGGGTGACGACAAATTTGCTCGATCATCTGTCACGGTCGCCGCGCGAAGCGCCCTTCAGAAAGTATTCCCGTCTCTCTGGCGTCAAGGGTATAGGACGTTCCAAACTAACTGCGAAGCCCTGCAGGTGTCTCCAGCGCAAATGGCCTCTGCTGTCACCGTTCTGGACAATACCTTCGCAATTCCTGATGCACCAGCCACGCACGTTGGCTCATTGGGTAAAGGTCGTCTCACCATTCGTGGGAAGGGGCTGTACTTCGAAATGGACACTGCCGCTGCGATGCTCGCGTTCTTTTACGAGGCAAGTGGCGATGAGGGCCGATGGACTGTCGCGGTCACCTCTGAGGGCGAGACCTACCTGGCTGAGCACGATATGCGCCGGCCGTCGGTAAGCATGTCGCACACAAAGAGCGAAACAGCAGCGATCAAGGCCCTTGAGCGCATCGCAACTCAACACTTCGGCGTCAAGCTCGAGCGCGTAGCGCAGCTCCAGGCGTGACGCCTCATCGACGGCAACCATCGCCGCCATAAACTCCAGACGTGTGGACTCCCACAATGAATGCAACCTCTGAAAAACCTGATATCCGCGCAGCGCGCGAACGGTGGCGCCATGTCGGCAACGAATGGGCTGACTTGGCCACCAGTGTTCTTCAAAGTGCCAGGAACATCGCTGACGGCATTTCGGACCCAGCCAGCGCGCTTGCCAACATGGAAAAATGCCAGGTTCACTGCGATCAAGTTCAATCGGAAGCCCAAGTGGCCGATGGGGGCCAGACGGCCTCGCCAGACCAGATCCTGCTTGCGCGCAAGGCAGAAGCCCAACACTGGAAGGACATGTTTTTCAAGGGCATGGAACTTATCCGTGGGGTTGAGGCTGGCCAGGTCGAACCGGCTATAGCAGTAGACCAGATCACCTGCGAACTGGACGGATGTCGTCGCGCAAGCGAGTACGCCTACATGCTCGAACAGAATGAGCGCCCGACAAATGATGAAATCGCCGCGGTGCTGACGCCCCTCGGCCTTTCCACTCCGACACAAACCGCGGCCGCCATCACGGCTTTCCGATCCCTGCTCAAGAAGTTCGGGCGTAATGGCGATAGCGCACAGTGCTTCGAGGCCGCCATTGAATTCGCGCTCACAGCAGATAACGGCCTGGAGTTCCTGCGGCTTTGGAACCAGGGGGAATTCAATGTCTGCCGCGATCGATGGCCCGAAGCCCCGAACACGTGCTACCAGCGCGCAGGCCAACAGCAGGCCGAAGCGAAATAAGCCAATCCGCCGGAATCACCATCCGTTGATAGCTCCTGCATGCGGTGTCAGTACGACGACAGGGCCTGACATTCGCCTCAAAGCATGCCTCCCTTGAAGTTCAGGGAGGCATTTTGCTATTTTGGTTTCATCACTTTTGGAGATTCTTATGCCCTTGGACGTCGACCGCCTCGCCCAGCATATCCGCTTCGTGGATGGGGAGCACAAGCTTGGAGCCGGCGCGCTCGCCGAATCCTTACTGCCGTTCATCGAAAGCGAACTGCGCACTGATACCGCCCCCTCTGACTCGGCTGCGGTCACCGCGCTGCTTTCCGCCGCACGTGCGGTCGTTAACGCGGACGACGCCCAAGCGCTGACGTCGCAGCTGATCAACGTTCTTCGGTCTGCGGCCAACGAGCTCGAAATCGCTCGAGCAGCAAGCGCAGGCGGACGGTAACGGCTAATGCTGACCGATCTGGCCGAAACAAAAACTGGCTTAGCAAATCCAGAGTGGCTCGCCCTGGCTGCGGGCCCACTCGGTCCCATCTCAATTTTGGGCGTGGACGCGCGGCACAACACTCGGGGAAAGCTGTCGCCGCCGGCGCCACTGCCAGTGCTCTCTCGAAGAGCTCTTTCCCGCGTCACCCATCGGATTGTCCCTCCCTCCCTCTGTCACTGTTGCTTGGGGACGGTCAAACTCGTTTCGAATGACGAGATCTACGCCGGAAAGAAACACGGGAAATGGCCATTCGCCTACCTTTGCCAGTCGTGTGGCGCGTACGTTGGCCTACACCCCCACACCGACCTCCCGCTTGGGATCATGGCCACCAGACCCACTATCGATGCCAGGCGCTCTGCGAAAGAAGCGTTCCAAGCGATCGTTCGGCGCCACCATAGCGGCGATCGCGCTGCCGCGTATGCCTGGCTCGCGATCAAGCTGGGTATCCCCGAGCCCGCTTGCCACTTCGCCATGATGAACATCCATCAAGCTCACACTGCAAAGGCAGCTTGTCTCGAGTTGCTGCGCTGCAAGTAGGCCAATGCGACCGCCATCGCCTCAAGAAGCAACAAACGAGCCGGGGTGGCGAGCTAGTTAGGCCTGGAGCAGTCTTGGTTTAGGCGCTCCATACCTTGAACTTCGAACACTCGAATTGATATCTTGAATCGATGCCTCCAGGTGGAGGCGCATCATTCAACGAGCAAGTTCACGGGAAGAGGTTCGAGATGAGCGTGTTGCTGCAGATGATTCAGGTCAACGCACCTCTGCACACTTGGCGCGAGTTTAAGCAGGAAAGCCGCGCGCAGATTTGGATCTCGAAGGAAAACTCTCGCAAGATCGCCCAGATCATCATGAAGCAATGCGGCCATGCTGATGTGATCAATCTGGTCGTCAGCGAGTTCGACAGCTTTCCGGACACGCTGCGTCGCGATTTCAGCGACCTGGCCAACAGCCAAGGGGCGTCATCCGGCAATGTTCGCAAGGGCCTGCAGCGCATTAATGAGCGACTCCAAGGCCGGTTGCTGCGTGAGAATCAAGAGACCTACTTCAATCAGCGCGTCGAATCGATCGATGGCGTCCGCTACAAACGCGTCCGAGTGGACCCCGCGCGGGCTGGAGCGATGCGCAAGTATGGCACCTTCAAGTGATCGTCCTCACCTCGTTTGTCCCAGTTTTGAACCCACAATAGGTCGCGCTCCTCGAGGCAAAATGAACATCGACATCACACAGATCAAATCCGCGGCGCAAGCAGGATCGTCGCCCAGCGCTGAAACCGCTTTGGCGCTTATCGAGCGGCTCGAGCGTGCCGAGGCTACGATCAACGATCCCCGGCTCGCCGGCCTGGAACTGGATCGCAGGATGGCTGATTTCGGCCTGGAGGGCGCTTCGTGCCAAGCGATCGCGGAGGCGTTTGCTGAGCAATTCCGCCGGTCCGGGTCACCCAACTATGTCGAGATGCACTTCGAACATAGCGATGCGGAAATTGGGGCCCTTTTTGTGACCCTGCAGCGGGTCAACGGCAAGACCCCCCATCAGCTCCGCGCTGAAGCAGAGGCTGCAGCGCCGAAAATCCACAATGCGGCATTGGAATGTGCAGCCCAGCTCGCAGACGAGGAAGGTGCCATGACGACTCGCGGTCCCCTAGCCTCTATCATTCGCGCGATGAAAGTCATGGCACCCAAACCCGTCCTTGACGACATTTCGACCTAACGGGAGCGGCTATGGCCACCAAACGCGCGAGCGCGGGAGAATGCTCAATTCTGCAGGGTGCCACGCTTCACACCGGCATGGCGCAGGCCGGTATTAATCCCGAGGGGGCGCGTGCCGCCGATTGGCTGGCAGGCGCTCGTTTTGCTGATGCTCAGTGGCTCGCGCGGCCAGACGATGAACGGATCCAAGCAGGTGCCGCCTGGGAGACTGGCGACGCAGATCTGGATACCGCGCTGAATCTCGTCGGGCACGGTGGACATGCCGCGGTTGCGCAGTTGAACGCCGTGACACGGCTCCAGGTGCGACTCGAGGGCGGACAGCCGGCTAATCCTGTTCATGGCGATCGCACTCTGGCGGGCGTGCTCGCGACGGCGGTGCAGGCTCTATACTTGGCGGACAGCAGCGACTACGGCAGTGCGTTATGGTCGATTATCCGCCTGGTAGATCCCGCCATGGTCGAAATACTGGCCCGCACACCCGGGGGTGCCCAGGCCGAGTGCCAGCGCATGCTGGCAGCAATTTCTGAAAACTAGGCATCCTCCTCTTTCATGATCGCCGGCATGTCACAGTCCCTGGCACCCTTATCTTCCGATGAGCTCGCCCACCACATTCGCCAAGTCCTTTGTGCCGTCGGCGTGACGCCGCCCTTGAGTCTTTCTGACGCGGGGATGGCTGCACTCCAAGATGCCATCCAAGCCGCTGCTGCGGCCGGCACTGGCAGAAAATGCGTACCAACGCTGGTGATGGGACTGAGCGAATGGGTGCTTTCTAGTCGAGAGGCCGCGGGCCTGACGCAAGCTCAACTGGGAGAGCGGGTAGGCGTGGGTAAAGGAAACGTCTCCGCATGGGAAAACTCGCGTCACGAACCCAGCTATGCCCAACTACTGGAGATCGGCCGCCAAACTGGCTGGCCTCATCCTCTACCAATGCTTCCATAGCGAAAGTCCACAACCAGCAAGCAAAGGCTTGAAATTCAATGTTTGATTTTGCTATCTTGATTCTGTTTCATTTGAGGATCATGGTATGCAGACTGCCACTTCGCTGGTTTCGGGCGCCACGTGCGCATGCACGGCATTCGAACGCCAAAAATGCCGCCCCGGTGTTGGCCTCATTGATGCGGATTGTCCGCGCGCGCGTGCGGCCTCCCCTGCTCAGGTCACTACCCCTCAGCCTGCTATCCACATCCACGGACCAGTAGGCATCCCTTCAATCGTCGACGCCGTGGCCGACGAGATCAAAGGAGAAAACTACCGCGTCAGGACGCCGGCGCGCTTCATCAAGCACAACCTTCATGACGACGCGTACGCGCGCATCAAGGAGGACATCGCCGGATTGCTGGGGGTACACCAGGATTTGGTGGACTACGTGTACTTTGCCTGCGCCAAGGGCGCCGAGGAACATACCGACCAGCTCGATCCGGCCGTGTTCACGCACCGTACTGTGATCGTCCCGGTGCTGCTACCGGCAGGGAAGACGATTCTTCATGCCGATGGCGATCGCGTGGTACTGAAGCATGGAATCGCCTACGAAATCAACCATGAGCGTCCGCATTCAGTCACTGTGGAAGACGCCATTTCCGGCTGCGTCGTCATCATGGCTTCGGTGAAGCGTACGCCGGCAGAGGGAGCAGCGGCATGAGCGCGCTCAATCCTTGCCCGCACTGTCTGGAAGCCGAATCGCGACTCACTGCATATCGACTCGCGCTTGCGCGAGAGTTCCCGCCTAATGCAGACGGTGACTATGACGTCGGCAGCGTACACGCGAACGTCCGTCAGCTGAAAGAAGATTATCGGTTGCTCCGCGACTCCGGTGCGTCTTTGATCACCCTGCTCGACGCCGCCGACAACAAATGCGTCAACCCGCCCGATCTTCGCGTCAACAGCCTGCTATTTGGCGAGCACATCGTGATCCAGTTGACGACCCATGTCGGCGCGCCCCGTTGGGCGGTTCGTACGCACGTGCGCGGGATCTGCCTATCAATTGCCGGTGAATGGGAAGAAGAGCCCTCGCCGAGCAGCAGATCCGACGTCTGGCTGCAGGCGCACCGCTTTCCGAACCTCGAGGCGGCTGTCTCGGCTGCCAAATCTGCCCCGAACCCGATCGAATAACACCTGGAGCAATCATGAGCATTCTGACCGCCGCCGAGCTGGCCAGCCGCCTCCATAACCGCGAATATCGCAACGAACTCAGCCGAGATGAGGAGCGTGAGGCCAAAAACGCTGGCCTGCTTATCGTCTTCGGTGCCAGTGACGACCTGGTCGAATTCCGCGGAGCCTTTCACGATGAGACCGGCGCCGCGGATTCTGCCACTGTGCGATTCCATCGTGCCGGCATCCTGCCCGACTGGGATAGCCTCGACAAGTCGGAAGAGGACGCCGTTCTGGACTACTTCGAGCTCGAGCAAAGCGCTAACCAGATCACCGCCCACTGGGACAAAGCGGGCTACTCGTGGTTCATTGAGCCTGGTATGGGCCTGGCATACGCGGCTTTCGATGTCGTCGAGGACGGTGAGAGGTTCTGCCGCGGCGTTGTCATCGACCTGAACAGCACGCTGCGCGGATGGCGGACGACTGGCCCGTATGAAGGCAACACCGATGAGGTTGCCGTGAGCGCGGCCGTGGCCCTCCGCGAAATCTTCCCTGCCGGTGTTCCGGAGCCGTCCCTGACCCCGCGCGACATCAACGGCCAGTCCTACCTGCAGGCGTGCTGGCGCGACGATCGAGACTCGTTGTCTATGACGCTTTATGTCTTTTCGCCGCAGCCTGGCCGCCTCCGTCTGCTGCAGGATGGTGGGCGTCACATCCCGGTAGTCGACGAAGACGATGCACGCGCCACCGTGGACAGCATCATGTACATGGCGAAGAACATCCAGTAGATCGCCCATCGCCCCTAATCCGGCCAAGCGCCTTTCTCGCAAGATGATTCATCCACTCATTCCGCTCCTTCTAAGGCCGCTGCTCGCCTTTGTCCCGATCATGGTTTTCGCGACATGGGGTTTGGTGCTTTCTCATTACTACATCGCTCCTGGCTCGATCTCGGCCGGCGTTCGCTACGCAAGCTTGGCACTGTGTTTATTTGGCCTGTACCGAATGACGACATGTGTGTGGGCGGTTCGGCGGGTTAGGCGCTTTACGCCTCATCTCTTGGTCAAGCCCAGCGAAAGCGCTCACACTCGTTCCGAGTGCAAGAAGCTTGCCAAGTCTCTCAGAAAGCATTTCGACGGAGATGTGCCGACGTTTTCCTTCGTGCCGGCGCGGCATGAGAATCGGGAGATTCTCCACGTGTTCTGGCAGCACTCATGCGCAGCCATGTCCGTAGCCTTCGTTGTGGATCGCGATGGCGCGGGAGCGGTAGAGGCTTTCCCGCACCCCAAGCTCTATTCAGTGCGGGTGATGTCGGATGCAATGCTCATCGTACATGCGATCCAGGCTATCGCGTGGCGAGAACATCCCTGGCAGTTCGACAGCCCTACACCTCCTCAATACTGATCATTCCGATGCATTCTCAATTCAGTTTCGCTACCTCGTGCGGCAAAAGCCTTGCTGTATTTCACGGAGTCTTCTGCGATGCTCAATGAAATTCTCTTCCAGTTCCTTATCTCTGTCGCCGTGATTGCGACCATCGCAAGTGGCGCTCTCGCTCTAGGGGTGGAGTGGACCTCCATCATCTCCGCCCTTCTCACCGTCCTTGGTGGTTTGCTCGCTCTTGGAATTATCTGTTCGTACATCGAATCTTTGCCCTGGCGACTTCGTATTGTGCGTCTTCAAGAGCATATCCGCGCGACCACGGCTCGACTTACAAATGGAGCAGTCAAGACCTTCTACAGCTCACCCTCGCGCGCCTTCATTGTGTCTATGGCAGACGTAATCAAGGCGCGCTACTCCGGGGACTCGATCCCTCGCGTGACGCTCACGGCATACCGCTCCGAAGGGGTTGAGCATCTCGCCGCTCGCTGGACGGCCGTCGGATCCAGTTTGAAACCAGACACGGTTCTGACATTTCGGGTCGACCAAGCGTTCAAGGACCGGTGGTCAGATCCGACCGACGATCGCCCTTACCATCCGGTCGGCGACATGGTCGATGCCTTCGTCCTGGCTAATCTGATCGATGATGCCGTCAGGGGCAGAGCTCCGTGGGACACAGATGTTGTGAGAGACGCCCAAGCGCCCCAAGCGATCACATAACCGCCGTGGCGCATCTGCGCTGATCGCTGCACGACAAGAAACAGCCTAATGTCACGGAGTCTTCTGCAATGCCTAACCTAGTCCCCTCCCTGCTCGCACTAGCCCTAATCGCTTACGCTGCAATTTACTCCGTCTATAAAGACGTGGCGGAATGGACCACCCTGCTCGCCTTGTGCGTCGGCTGGCTCGCCGTCTCTTACGCACTGGCATTCATGGGGCGATTCAGCGTTGTGCGAGTACGAGAGCCGGTGCTCGCGGCCACCGCTCGACTCGTTGATGGAACGGTCAAAACCTTCTACAGCGCGAATTCACGGGCTTTCGTTGTCGGTGCTGGGGCCATTATCAAAGCGCGCTGCTCAGGCGACCGCGTCCCTAACGTGATCCTTAAGGCATATCGCTCCGAAGGCGTTGAACACCTTGAGGCTCGTTGGCCGGCCTCCGGCACCAGTGCAAAGACAGACACGGTTCTGACTTTTCGGGTCGACCAAGCATTTGACGACCGGTGGCCGGATCCTTCCATCGATCACGCCCACCTTCCGGTTGGTGACATGGTGGACGCCTTCGTCCTGGCTAGTCTGATCGATGACGCAGCGAGAGGCCAAGCTCCGTGGGACGCAGCGGTTGCGGACCATGATGAAGCACACAAATCTATTGCCTAACCGCCGGCACATGCCCTGAACGGCCACGATCAACGCCCCTTTTGGTACTCACATGTCCTACAACGTCTCGTGTTCCCTGAGTAAGCAAACTATTGCACCCGGCCACCTTTGCATGCTGCTCCCCCTTGTTCAGCAGAAGTCGTTTACCCCGGCTGCCGTTTCGCACCGTGGTGAGCCTGTCGGCCATTTCTTCGGCGACACCTCGTCGGACTGCTATCCCAGCGCGCGGTGGTTGCCGGCGCACACCCTGATTGAGGCCGCTTACGACGATGGCCGCCAGTTCTACCTGTCGCAAGACCATCGCAATCTCGTCGCCGCCATGCGGTACATGCAGGAACTTTACAAGGAACGGCTTTCGACGCAGATCGGCGAAGGGGCGGACCGTCAGTTTGACTTCCATTCCTACGTCAATACCGAGCTTCCGGATCTTGCCGAAGTCTTTCAAGACTCGCGCGCGCTTCACCGGCTGGAACTGTTGGAATCCAATCTGATCGAGCCGGTCAATGCAGCGTGGGAGTATCTGAGCCAGGCATTGGTGGCCGGCACCGTGTTCTCGTTCAGGCAAGGCACCCCCGCGCCGGTTCGCCTCGCCGCGTTCCACCAATCGGCCGTTCGCAGCGTGATCGAACTTAGCGAAACGCTGTGCGATTGGGAAGACAACACCTTGGGGCGCCGCGAATCGTTCGAACGTGCGCTTGCCCGCACGATCGAAGAATGCAGCGAAAAATTGAGCTCGAAGACGCAAGCGGTGCAAAGCAACGTCAAGGTCCTGCTAAACCGCCTTAGCAGCCCCGCATCGGCGGCAAAGACTCTTGACCTGGAAGGGCCCAAATCGGACTACGCCCACATCGTCATGGATTTTCAAAGCAGCATGTGCGATGAGCTGATGAAACTCGGTGACGGCTCGAACGTGTCCTCGCGCATCTCGTTGTACTCGCGTAGCACCATTCGGGCTTTGTTCTTCGGAGAGATCACGCTCGAGCAGTGTTATGCAGAGCTGTTGCCCGACCTGGATGCCCTATCCCTGACTGGCGGCATGATGGCCATGAACATGAAGTTCGAGCCGACGAACTACGCCGGCCAAGACTTCGACAACGAGGCCGGTCAGCGCTACTCGACCTTCATGAACAACATGAGCAGGGAAATGACTGCGCTCTACGGAGAGGCTGACGTCGACAATGAGCGGCATCGCCCCAACCCCAAATGAGATCAACCGGGTAGATCGCCCACTATTCCCACAATCGCAAGGAAAACGATGACCTCTCTCGCCGATCAACGCCCGTTTATCCTCGTGCTCGATCCTCCTGGGCTTATGGGCAAACGACCCCGGGACCACATCCCCTTTGCGGGGGACATCCCCCGCGATGCCCTGAACCCATTCCTGCAGGACTTGCCGTCGACCGCCTCCCAGCACTGTGAGCGACGGCTCAAGAAGGCCGCTTTGGTTCCTTCCGACTAGGAGCCGCCGTCCTCTCCCTGCCCGCGCCCCCTTTCTTAGGCATCTCGGGGGCGTGTGGCAGCTGCCGGGGCTTGGCCTGCGAGCCGGTTGGCACGCTCCATCAGCTCATCAGCAATGACGGGATCGACCTGCCGCATGCCGTGGGCCCACAACTCCACCATACGCGCGCCGCGCGCAAACTCCCGATCGGGATTATCGGCCTGGAACTGCTCTACGGCCGCGGCGGTCTTTACAAGGGCCTGGCCCATTCGCTCTTGCCACTGCTTTTGCCGCGGCACCGAGATGTCGCAGACCTTCCCAAGCAACTTCAGTGCCTCAGCTGTCGGCCACCGCTTCGTGCCGCCCAGCGTCAGCGCCATGCCATCATTCGCATCGCCAAAGTTGTCACGGGGCGCATAGGCAGCCATGGTCAACATGTCGTAGACAGGCGAAAGCCGCGGCGTCTGACCCGGCTCATACAGCAGGCCGAAGTTTTTGAGGTGAGCATCACCGTTTCGGATGGTCGCGGCGAGGAGATATTGGGCGTAGAAGAGTTCCGAGCTGCGCTGGCCTTCGGCGCCCGGGCAGAACGCACGGATGGTCTTCACGATGCGCTCGACCGAACCGCTGAACTTGTCGCGCGCCGGTTGACCCGTTAGCGCACACATGTCTTCGAAACCCTTTGCCACGCCGTCCCTGTCCTGGTCGAAGCGGTGAACCAAAATGCGGCTCGCGTCGCCGGCCAGGTGCGTATCAGGAACTTCCAGACCCATTTCGCGCGCGGCCATCATGCCGAAATGCTCGAGCAGGACAATGTCGTCTCGGTCGGGGTCGTTCAGCTTTACGACCCATTGGTCGATGGCGAGCGTGCGCTTCACCCCGTCGCCCTCGACGGGACTGCGCGCCAGGAACTTAAGGAACCCGCCTGAAACCCCTGGGCCCCGGCTATCCTCGCCCAGATAATGCTGCACGATGGATTTGAGATCCGCAGACAGCAGACTCTCCAGAGCCTCGTGCATGCTCTTCTCCGACGGCCGCTCGCCGTGGGGCACGGCCTTCACCTGGCCGATCAGGTTTTCGCCCACAATCGCCAGCAACTCCATGTCACCGAACTTGTCGAAGTTCTTGGCGAAGGATCGTTCCAGGGTCTGTCGCAAGGCCCCCTCGGGCAGCGAGACCTGGAAAACAGGGAAAAGGAATGGGCTGTTCCAACTTGCGGTGCGTGGCGGCATGAGCAGCGACACAGCCAGCTCGCGCGGCACGTCCGGAAGATAGGTGAAGGCGTACGAGGTAAGGCCCGTCTGTTCGAGCACCCCTACCATACGGTTCTGAACGTAAATATCGAGCTTCATGATCGCGGTCTCGCGGATGGCTGTCTGAAACCGGCCTCGTTTTCCTGAAGGATATCGTCCAGGGTGGGAGGCCGATACTCGGCGGGAGACAAGGTCAGTTCGAGATTGAGCACTCGCATCAGGCGCCGCAGGGTTGAGAGGCTGCAATCCCCCCCTCCTTCGATCGCCACAAGTGCCCGACGACTAACGCCGGCCTGGTCGGCTAGTTCCTGCTGGGTAAGCCCCTGCTCTTTTCGGGTCTCACGCAGCATTTCGATGAGCGGATCTCGGTCAGTAGCAAACATAGCGTCGAACAAGTGAAGTATTCCGCTCATTTTATCAAATTTGCTATCAAAAGAGAAGTTAACTTATCATGCGGTGAGAAGTAAACGACTCAATATGCTCCTGCATTCGCATTTTGCGCAGAATACTTCCTATTCAAGCTCGGCTCTTTGCATCAGGCCGGCTAAGTCCGGATACATGAATCCGTTCACGTCCTTGAAGCGTGCCAACTCCGGGAGGCGCTCGCGCGTCACTCGAAGTTTCAACGCCCCCCCGCCATACCTCTCGACGTGAAATCCCGCCTCATAAGCGCGTAATGCCATGGTGAACATCATCGATCGGTCCAGGGCGCGCAGCCAGGTCGCCCACACCGTTGACTCCTCGAGTCTGGTGCGTCGATTCCAGGTGCCGCTGGCCAAGGCTAGCCAGTGGTTGTAGGCGACCAGGCCGGCGGAATAGGAAAGGCAGGCCTCCGGGTGCGCTGTGAATAGGCCAGGTAGCCTGGCGCCGGCGCTGAGCGACGTGTAGCCGCTCTGGTCCAGCCAAATGCTGTTGATCGTGACCTTGGCATACTTGGATAACCACGCCAGTTCTGGTTGCGCCATCCAGAGGCGCATGGTGTTGCGCTTCTTACCTGCTTGGCCATAGGCGGCCAGGGCGGCGATATCGCTTGTCGCGTTGTCCCATTCCACCGTCGCTTTCACCAGTGTGGGATGCTCGATGCAATACTGCAGGGTGTTCTCGCCCATGGACACACCTTCAACCCGAACCCAGCCTCGGCCAACGGGCAGAGGACACTCCATCAGCTGCTGCACGTAGTTCAGACGATTGAATCGCAGCGTGACGAACACCGAGTCGGGCTCGAAGGTGGGCGAAGGCCAGTCGGGGGCGGACGCTTCCTGATATGCCTGCGTCAGTGCGCGCACGAGATCTTCTCGGAAGCGCGGATCCGGCACCGGAGCATGCGGCAGCATCTTCGCAATGTCTCGCATCAGGAAGGCCTCCTGCACGCGCAATGGCCCCAGCTCTGCCACATCCCAGCCGTAAGCCCGCGCTGCGATCGTCATGGTGCGCGTCATCAGGGTAGCGAGCCGCATTGCGTCATCGGGAGCCATCTGCCCGTCTCGGGTCGACGGAATGCCGAGGTCGTGCGCGATCTCGGCCAGCAATACCCGAAAGTAGTACCCGCTGCGTAGCGTCGGGTGGTTCTTGACCTTCTCCTCGAAGACCGGCAGGTTACTCACCCACAACGCATCATTTCGAAGATCATTGGTCGAGCGCACGCGCTGGGGAGCCACTTCCGGCAGGTACGCGGTGCCGTTACTCACTTCATCAGGATGATCAAACAGCACAACCCCGCAAGGCAGCGGTGCCAAACGGATTTGGGCAAACGGGGGCGCAGGACGAGCTCCGGCCGCGGGCATGGCTGATACGTCAGTCATAGGCTTCCTCCGGGTCGACCAGCGCTTCTGCGCCCACGGTCTCCTGAACCGGCGCCGCGCCCGGGCGTGCTACCGCGGCCATCTGTCGTTGTAGCAACCGCGACCAGTTTGCCGGCTCAGCAAATGCGGGTTGCTCCGACCTCCAAATGCGGCCCCATTCTTCTAGCGTGCTGGGCGAGAAGAGCATTCTCACCTGGCCAAGCACCGCCTCACGACGGTCGTATTCGTCCTGGGTCAGGTAGGACAAAGCCGAGGCCAGGTCCGCAGGAACCAGCCGTTTGATATCGAGCTCTGTAGCGCGGGCGGGCCCGTACATGGCATGAGCCAGTTCGCCCAGATTCTCCTGCGACGCGAGGAGCGCGAATATCTTGCGTGCCATGGCTGCTTCGCCAGGATCTGTCAGAGCGATCGCAATTGCACGCTGCAGGTGGTTGAGGTCTTGGGCCGTCACGCCGCCTTCAGCCGGCACCCGGATAAGGGCCGTCACCTTGCCGTGATGCCCCTCCTCCAGTCCGGTGGCCAGGCCATTGCGGCTCACCTCACCCACGTGCTGGTAGGGATGGCACAGCTTGCAACCTCCAGCCAGATTCGCTGGAGAATTGTTCAGGTGGTTTCCGTCCAGGTGAGTGACCTCGTTGGTCTTCGCGCTTCGAAATCCACAGTAGACGCATCGATGCTGCGAGCGCTCTAGCGCGGCGCCTCGCTGAGACTTGAACGCAGCCTCGGCGTCTGCGACTGCTTGATCCGTAGGGCGGGCGACACGGCGCTTGATGCCCATCACCAGTTTGCGAAGCCCCTGCTTCACGCTTGCCGCGGCCACTGCATTCATGATCTTCCTTCGCAAAAATGGCGCAGCGCTCCAAGAGACATCTGCGCCACTAACTATTCGGATGGGGAGAGCTGCCAACACCCTGGCCCTCCCCGTGAGCGATACATCTGCTCGGCAGGTTTAGTTCCCCGCCAGGCGGCCCCCTCTGACAGTGTCCGCCTGGCGCCCTGGTTGGCTCAGGGCTGTTGCATTTTGGGGTCGATCCTCATCGCGGGATCAGAACGACGCGGCTTCGCCCACCGTGCCGTCGCCGGCGGTTTCAGCCAGGGTGGTCACCACGAACCAGAGGATGCACAGGAGCGCACCGCCGCCCATGCTCAGGAAGATGTGGGCGACCTTGACGTTCTCGCGGTCGTTGGACTTGTCCCAGATCAGCTTGCAGCCATAGAAGATGGCGCACACGCCGACAGCGGCCGCGATGGTCATGATCAGGTTCACGCCGTCGCGCACGGTGTCACCCCACTTGTCGAACAGGCTCGACAGGCCGGCCGCATGCACCTCAGCGACGGGCATCAGCGTAAGTGCGATGCCGATCATGAGCATCAGCACGCCGGGGTTGCGCAGCGCCGCCTGGCGCAGACTGACGCCCATCGACTGCGAGCGGGAGAAAAGGGCAATGCCCATGTTTTGGTACAGACCGGTCACGACGGACGTGACGCCAAACAGGTTTTTCATAAAATGCTCCGATCAGAGATTCACAGTTGAACTACACCAAACAGCGGATTCATACGTGCAAAATCTATCTTTAATTCGACGTAAGAACCCGTAAAAAGCCGGTCAGGTTGACCGCCAGAGCGCCAAAGAAAATGTGCCAAAAGCCTTTCCAGCCATTGTCTTGAGCGCTACCTCTTCCGCTGGCCAGGGCGTTCCACTGCACCAGCCCGCGGAAAATTGCGATAAAGCCGATCGCGTAGACCCACAGCACTGCCGCATTCACGGCCTGCTGTAGCAGAACGTTGTCCTTCACCGGACTTGGCATGTAGGACATTGCTGCGTTTGGGTCTTCGCGGCCGGCGCCGAACATGCTCACGATGAACTGATCCACCATGAACGAGAGCTGCACCATGATGGCGCCGATCAGAAGGTTGATCGCGACCGGGCCGGCTGTTGGCTGCCCGTGTCGTTGCCCCTTCGAATGGGCGACCATCTTCGAGAAGCCGGAGTAGATAAAGGCGGAGCCCATCAATACAGCCGCACCACTGGTGAGAAACCCCACCAGCGATGTCACCGTCTCCTTTGAGCCTTCGAGAATCGCTGGCCATTCCATATCTACCCCTGCATCAGCGAATTACTTGGCCGCCCGGATCACGCCGCGCGTGGTGTGTACGGTCGTGCCTTCGATCTTGGTCACCCGCGCGCCATTGAGCGATGCGCCAACCTGCAGCTCAACCAGGCGCTCGCCGTTCGTCACCCAGGCCTTCTGCGGCTGCATGCCGGGCTGGGTTGTCGACGGATAGGTGGCCACTACGGAGAAACCGCTCACGCCCACATCAGCCGGCTTGGCTGCGGCATCCGCTCGAGCGGGAGCCGGACGAGGCGTGGGAGCTGCTGGTTTTTGCGCGGTCGGCTTCGCTTCCGACGTCGACTTGGCGGGTGGAGGAGCGGCCTTCTTCACCGGCGGTTTGGCGGCTTGTTTCGGCGGTTGCTTGGCCGCCTCGAGTTTTTCGAGTCGGTCAGTCAAGCCCGAAACCGCAACTTCCAGGGCGGCGATGCGCTTTCCGTGGTCATCCAGCTCAGCCTGCTGCTGACCGGCCTTTTCACTGGTCATGACCAGTGCCTTGGCGAGCACCTCGGACTTCGCATTCAGCTTGACCAGGTCCTCGTTCACGGAAGCGGCAGCGGTGTCGATCGGTCGATCCTGAGGCGCCGGGTATTGCGAGGATTGCGCCGGCTGGACGCCGGAAACAGGCACTGGCACGTCGGCCGGGGCTGCAGAGGTACTCAGCGCCCCCTGCGGTTGAGGCGGACTGGGCTGCACGTCACCGACAGCGGGAACTGTCGGCCGCGTCTCCTCAATGGCTGAGGGCGGCGCCAGCGGGACAGGCTGTGTGGGGGCTGTCACTGGGACTGAGGGCTGCACTTTGGGCGTCGGGATGGCAGCAGGCGCAGGAACATCGGCGGGGAGAACCATTGCCGAACCGCCAGGGGTCTTGGGGCTCATCTTGTAGACGATGGCACCGCCCATGCCGCCGAACACGAGCAAACCGACGCCGCCCAGCAGCAGGATGGTCTTCAGCTTCGATTTCTTGGGCTTTTCATCCTGAGCCGGGTATTCGTCGCCTGCGCCCACATCCGAAGCTCCGGCCGGGTAATCCGTTTCCGGCACGTAGTCGCTGCCATCGCCACGGGACGGGTACGCTTCACTATCGGGATCGGCCGCTGGGGCAGCCTGGGCATTTTGCGTGCCCATATTCATCCAGTCGTCTTCGCCGCTGACCCGCGGCGAAGACGCATCCTCTGCAACGAGCATTGTTGCCAGGGGTTGGTCAGAATTGCTGCCCGGGTGGACCAGCGCCGATTGGTCGACGCCGTCACCGGCAAGCCAGTCATCATTTTGGTTGTTCGTGCCGCTCATGGGAGTTCCTATCGTTTTGGGCGTGCCGTCACTTGACGTAAACAGGGGCGTTGAACATGATCCCGAGCGCAAGATCTCGCTCGAGCGTCACGCGATTGGGTTTGGCGGCTGCACGATCGATTGCGCGCTCACCAATCTGCACACCTTTGTCGATGGCGCCGCCAATACCTTGGTTCTTGGCGTCTTCGCGGCTCGCTCGCTCCTGATCGACAATGACCGCAGCGTCCCCCACTCCAGTTGCGACCGAGGTAGAAGGCGTACCAACTGCAGTGAAGTACGTGCTGGCACCAGACAGGCCGGCCATCAGTACAGGCATTACGAACCGGTCGAAGATCCGGCGATCGACGTCGCCATTCATCGCGTCCGTGGCGGTCTGTTCGTTCAGCGCGATGGCGTCGATTTCGTAGTACTGGCCCTTAAAGCGCATGGAAGTGAATCGCATGCCCACGTCTTCCACGTCGCCGGACGCCTTCATCGGGACGACCTGGCCGCGAAGCTCGGCGCCCTCCAGCGCACCACCTTCAATGCGCACCAACACCAACTGGGATTTGTAGGTGTCGATCGGCGTGCGCAGCGTGGCAGGCAGGATCTCGTCGGCGCCGACGAGCTCGTCTTGATCAACTGCGCGCTCGGCCCCAGTTGCCCGCACGCCAGATGAAGATGAAGCGCCAGCCGCCTTTCCAGATCCGACATCCTCTTTCGCAGGATCCATCAGCTTGACCGTCTGGACCGTGGCCGGCGCCATGCCATTGACCATTGCCGTCAGCTGCGTCAACAGACCCTTCTCAAGTTCCCCGAGCTCTGAGCCTTGTCGGGTGACGCGCTGCTGGTTCTGCTGGTATTGCGCGTACGAGCCTTGTGTAGGCGCACTCGGCGGCGGTATGTTGTCCGCAGGTTGTGCCACAGGCGACGGCTGGCCCAGGACTGCGTCAGGAACGTAGGAACGTCCAGCACGACGAGCTGCTTCGGCCTCGGATTCTTGAACGCGCGCCAGGCGTTCCTTGGCAGCGGGGCTGATGTCCGTGACCGCCCCCTCACCAGGTGGAATCACGCGACCGAGTGTCGACGGCGGGGGCGCGGAGCCCTCTTTCGAGCTGTTCAGCCACATCAGGCCCCCGACCACGATCACGCTCCCGAGGAGAAGCCCGCCGACGATCTTGATGGTCCTGATTAGCCCTTTATCCAGTGGCTTTTTCTCGCTCATATCTGTTTTGTCACCATGACACTGATAATTGAAAAGCAGTTTATCGGCCGAGCGCGAAAGCTCAAGGCAAAACCAGCTCGTTTTGGAAGGTACGCTTACTGGGAGCGATCGGCCTTGAGCCCGTTCGCGCCGCCTCGCCCCGCCTTCATCGGAAGCAAGCCTTCGACCGTGAACGATTGAACCTCACCGTTTACCGACACACGAACCACCGGGCTGCCAGGCAATGCGTACACGATGGTGCCGTCGAGCGCCGGCTGCATGTTGTACCAACCTGGGGACACTACGTGGGCCGATGTGCGCAGCACCAACTGGCCATTTGCGGCCTGCCACGCGCGTGTATTGGACTGCTCAACGCCTGCGCCAGTGACTTTGAGTCTGGTGGCGCCTTTGGGTGTCGCCCCATAGAGGAAATCCATGAGGTTTCCGCCCGCCACGTCGGGCCGCGGCGACAGGCCACCTGGCACAGGGGCAGCGTCCGGAGAGAGTCCAGGGATGTGCAGGTCCGCACGGTAGTCGGTTTCGTCTTGGCCAGGCGTCACGATGAAGTTCACTGGCGCCGTCAGTCCTTTAAGCATCACCCCGACCGAACCGCTCAAGTGAGGCGAGTTGGACGCAACCGAAAGAACGTGTGGAGCCATTTGCGTGACGGTAAATGCCTCGGCGTAGAAGTTATTGGCGAAGGTGATGGGCCAGGGATTGCCCGCTGCGTCCACGAAATTGACGGTAGCTCCCAACCCTCGAGAGACTCGAACAACCGGCGGCGTGGCGCCAGGGCTGAGGTCGACGTTGTATTGCACCGCACGTCCGACAATGCCAGGTCGCGCTGGCGTGAGAGCGGCACCCTGCCGGGTGTAAAGCTCTTCGAGGATCTTGCGCAGCTGTTCCGCATTAGCAGGTGCCAATCGCTTGACCGCCTCCTCTGCCAAGTCGATTTTCGGGCTGGGGAGTGAGTCCGCCGATGTCGAATTGTTCCCCCGGGGAGCACCACTTTGTTGCGGAACACTGGTGCGCTGCGCGCCGGCCGGAACGCTCTGACGCTGTTGCGGCCCAGGTGCTTGCGTGCCCTGCCCCGCTTTCGCGGGGGCGGGAACATTGCTCCTGTGCTCGATGTTCCCTTCGTGTGTGTCTCGAGCCGGTTGTTGCTTGCCGGCTGCGGCAGCGTCATTTAGCAGCGGGTTTGAATCCGCACCGCGGTCAGCCACTTCAGCGACCTCAACGCTGCCGCCCATTGCCTCGAGATAGGACTGAGTCTGGGCAACGGGATCGTTCTGGGCATGTGCTGGTGCAGCAGCCACGGTCGACAGGCCGGCCACCAGGACAGCGAGGATGCGCAATCGAGTGCCGACCCGAAAGGCGAGATCACGCGACGCAAGAGGATGGGGTTGAGTCAAGTTGCGAGCTCCGGCGTTGATGAATGCGGGCCCGACAAGATGCCGCCCGATCCGAACAACGTGTAGGCACAGGGTGTGCATTAACGTTGTTTGAGTCTAGCGACGAAGATGAAAAGCTCAAGGCAAAACCGAACAGTTTTGGCAACGAGACAGCGCTTACAGTGATCGTTGGCGGAGCACGCGCCACACGGTACGAACACGCAAAAAAAACAGGAGGCGCAATAGCCTCCCGAACGATACTTCAAGCCTGAGTGCTCATCCTACCGATCGGTTCAATGAGCGCGTTGCAAGCCCTCCAACGCACTGGCCTCGATCCCATAATTCAGGCGGCCCAGGTCTTCCGCGTACTTCTGAGGGTTATGGAGCCGATGGCTGGTGGCGATCCAGCTCAGCAATTGCCCAAGCATGAACGCGTCCGGCACTGACTGCGCGGCCTCTGCCAGGCGAGCGACCTCTTCCCGGCTCTGACCCAGCGGCAGGTCAAAGTCCTCGTGCGCATCATCGAATTCGACACTTGCCACATGACCACGCTCCATGACGCGGTCGTAGTAGTTTTGAAGCACGACACTCTTGAGCCCCGGGTGCATCACGACGGGGTGTGCCGGCGTCAATACGGGGCTGCGGAACGCCAGCAGATCGGCCAGCTTGCCGTACGCCAGACCGAACAGCAATTGGTTCGGAGCGGTATCCGCAAGCGTGAGCAGTTCCATCTCCGTCTGCACGTTGCGCATCGACAGGCCGCCCGCAAGGTTGAGCCATTTCGATGCTTCCTGGTTTCGCCAGTGTGCGTCGTAAACCCCCAGCGCTCGGATAACGCCGGGGAGGCCCAAAGCTCGGAGTTCAGACAACACACGCGCCGAACCAGCTTCCGTCGTTGCTGCGGAGGGCTGATCGACATATTCAGCACGGCAGTCCGCAGTCGACTGGGAAAAAGAGGCAAGGTTGTCCATACGCGTATGTTCCATAAGTGGTTCAGTGATCAATCAAAAAACGACCAACATCGGCACCAAGATAGGGGCCGGCCTAGCATTACGTCACGCTTTTGCCGTTCAGCAATTCGTATAACTTCGATCAGCTCTACTGCTTGATGTAGGGAGCCAACTGAATAGCGTTGATGGAAATACCTCGAAGGTTCTCCTCCAGCGGCACGCGCACCACGGTTATCGTGGCACGACGCTGTTGTGCCGGGTAGCGCTCACGGGTGCCCTGGTAATAGAGGGTAATGACCGCAGAGACTTCCCAGGTTGCGCGCCCCTGAATGAGCAACGGGCCTCGCTGCAGCGTGGGTGGCTCGGTGGTCACCGTGAGGACAACTCGCTTGTTGCGGATGTCCAGCAGCGTCGAATCGATCGCCTTGGTGAACTCTTTGCCCCCTGCGGAGGTATAGCAAGCCAAAGCCGAATTCATCGTGCGGCGATAGTTCTCGAAATCATGAGAGAAGCTGTCGCGAAGACACTCATCCACAAATCCAAGCACGCGCGGCTCAGTCACGAACGCCTGCTGTAGCGGGACCGGCTTGATAATTGCGCCCGTTTCCGTGGTGGCAATTACCTCAACCTTTCCTGCCAGAACGTACCAAACCAGCACGGCATCAGATATCGCCATCACCAGCACGACCGCCAGCAACAGCAAATTGGTCCTGATACCACGGGCTACGCCGACGTTTTCTGTCGATTCCGACCGTTTGGTCGGCGCTCGTGATTGAGTTGACCTAATATTACCGTCTGTAATAGGTTTTGCATTAGGTAATTGGCCTTTTTTTTGCCCGTTATTCTGTGATGCGTGGCGGGGAGGCTGCACGGGCGGTCGCGCTTGGGGGGCGGTCGAGCGACTCGAGGTCGTCATCGCGTAGATTCCTTCGAATTCGGTTTATTAGGTGAAGACCCGTGCCTAAAAAGCTTGGGAACGTTCGGAATCGGGCACGTATACGAGTCAGTGGGAAACAGTTTTCCACTGAGTGAAAGACCGTAAATCGGCGTGCAGCGCGAGACGATCAAGCAAACGAGGATCAGTTTGATGACGACACCGACGACGCATGCCCACTTGAGGAACGACTCAGCCTTGCCGAGCCAGTGCATCGACAATTTGTTTGCCAGATCGCGACGAAAGCTCTCATCCGGTTGGTAGCTCATGGACGAACCTTCGTAAGGGTGCGGCGAAGAGAATCCTGCGTAATGGGTTCTCCCCCCTCCGCTGGAGAAGGTTGTTCCGCAGCCTCTGCTGGGCCCGATAATTGCAATCGCGCAGCGGCCGGCGCAGCGATGCGGGGGGTGCCCAGGCCTTGGAGCGCCGGTGGCATATGCCCTTGCACTTGCGTCTTGGCACGCGCTGCGACCAGTACCGTTTCGAACCGACGCATATATCGGTCGAATTCGATCGGTGCAGCCTGAAGATCCGGCATTTCTGCACAAACCTTCGTCCAACCACCCATTTGGTGAATGGCCTCGATCAGGACAGGGTCGTCCAGTTTTGGGGCAACATACGGGCTGCCACTGACCACGGCCTGGTGAATGTCCTGGAACCCCCGAACGGGTTCAAGGCGAGCTCGAATGGCGCCGTATTTCGGCATGAAGTTCGCGTCGGATGTCCCGCTTTCCATATGCGCTTTCAGCGCGCGCACGATTTGGGGATCTTCATAGACGCTGAATACCTGGGCCTCCCAAAGCACTGTCTCAAACTCGGACATGAGATGCTTGTAGTGGGTGGCCATATGCGCCAGAAATTCTCTGGCGGTTGTTGGCATCCCGGACATTGTCACATTCGCCTCGCGTTCAAAATGCGGCATCAGCCACCTCGCTGACGTTCACGCAGGGTGGCCATCGCCGCCTGCGCATGAGCCATCCGCTCAACATTAGTATCCAGAACGTCTCGCTGATTGCTGGCGAGTTGAGCCGATGATCCACGTGCAGGCCGGCCGAAAGAGAAGGACCCGGCTGGACCAGGTGTGGGGGTCCGAGTCGACGGCACCGACGGGTTTGCGCCCCCGACCACGGACGCAGGGAGTGTGGGCGCCTCGGGCACCAAGTGGTTGTATCGAATCTGGTTGGTGAGCCATCGACGGAACTCGCTCACCCATGACGCTGAGGTCGTTTGTTGGCTTCGCTGTCGATCGACGAAGTTCTGCCAGATCTCAGCGTGGCTATTTGCTGCAAAGCCCCTGTCTTGAAGGATTTGCACAAGCTCAGGGGTGAGGGGCGCGTTTTCTGGAAGTCGACGCTTGACCTTGGTGTCGGCCAGCGGCCCAATGGCTTTATCGCGAGTGGCAGGTCCAACTAGTGCTGCTAGTTCCTGGCCTTGGGCCGGAAGCAACTCGCTATTGAACAAATCAGGCGCCGAAATAGCGACGACCGTGCTGTCTTGCAATTGTCGAAGCGCGTCGCTATAGCCAGCATCGAGCCGCTCCGCCAACGCAACCATCGGTTCAAAGGCGAGGGCTTCTTTTGTCTCTTTCCATCCTGCGGTGAGGATGGCGTAGTTGTCTCGCGTGACGTCGAGGGGCAACTGAGCTGCAGTCGCGAGCGCTTCAATTGATTTGGGCAGCTGGCCGGCGGGTACGGAATGAAAGGCCGCACACAACAGATTTATGCACGCGCGTACGATGCGAGCATCCCCAGCTTGGAAGGCTGGCAACCGAATTAGCCAGGTCGGCTGCAACGGCACATACATCAGCATCGAAAGATCGGGGCCCGATTTGCGCGTGGTCATACAGCCAATTGTTACCGTATCAAAGTCAGGTCTGGACGTGCAAAACCTAGGTTTAACAGCCTAGATCAAGGACACCCAATACTAAAAAAGGTAATCCAATCGGCTTTGAAGCAAGCGATAACCCATTGATTTAAAACGAATTGAATGGGACAACCGCCTGTCATGCCCTCTTGAATTTGCGTTGTTGAATCATTATAGTCTATTTCATACACTTAGAATCAACAATTGAATTTGTATCACGGGAACCCAAGAATGAATCGTAGCCTGCCCATGAAGCCGACGGTGATGGTTGTCGGCAACCTCGAGAAGACTTCCGGTGATGAGACCCCTCACATCCGCGATATGCGCTTTCATTTCGACGGAGCGCCCCCGGCGCCCCGCGAAGCCGTGGTGATTCAGGCCGAATGGGATGACGAAAAATGGATTTGGGTCGTAACGCAATGGCGTCGCATGGAGTCGTCGCTTGAGCCCGAGCCGCAGGCGGCTGTAGTTGAGGAGCTGGCAGAAGCTCAACCGACGTCAGAACAGACCTCGACTGACAGCGATCGCTGCGAACCGGGGGCAGCCAGCGCTGCTGTCCTCGACGCGACCCGCACTCCTGAAGCGACGACTGCTGCGCCCAAGGCGTCGGCACAGCGCCAAGGCTTTGCTTTCGGCTCGAAGACCCCTTCCGCACCGACGAAGGGCCCCGCCACGGCTCCGAACCCGGCCGCAGCACCCACGGAGCAATCCACGGCTACCCAAACGCCGGATTCCGCTGCTGTGGCTGAAGCTCGTGAGCACGCAGAGCCGCGATCCGGCTTTGCTTTCGGCCAGAAGCCCAGCCAACCGGCACCTTCCACCGCACCTCGCCGGATGTATACGCCCCCGCGCCCCCCTGCTCGTCCTGGGTCGTCACAACAAGGCACTTCCGGTACGGCAAGCACCGTCAAGACGACGGCCAAGCCGGCGCCTTCAACAGTTCCTGCGAGCCAACGCCCCCAACCCCTGAGTGCCGCTCCCACGCAAGCGCGTGCTGCCGTCCCCGTTCGCCCGCCCCAGCAGGCGGGGGCGGCGCAACGCCGCGGCGGGTTTGGCATGGGTCCCTCCGAAGCCCACGCGGCAGCGGATATGCCCGCGCCCTTCCCCGCCGCTTCAGCGGAGACTCGAGGCACGCTGAATTCGCCCAATAGCGACGATCATCTGCGCCAATGGGGCATGGATCCGTCACAAGACTACGAGGCGCTGGATATTCCGTTCTAGAACCAATATTGCACGTACAAACTCGTGAATTAAAACGGATTTTCCGCTCATGACATTTTCGTTTGCCGATGCTGGCGCGCAAGCGGCCAATGCAGGTACTACCTCGCGTCCAGCCCCCGCCCTTGCGCCAAAAGTGTCAACGTCCTACGTTGCTGCCGCCACCCAGGCATCCACTGTGCTGCCGGCGGACGCGATGGTCGACCCCCTCTCATCCCCTGATGCAGAGTTTGAAGTCTGCAGCTGGCTTCTCCGCCTGAGCTCGGAAGATCTTGACCAAGGTCTTCGAGTGCTCGAGCGCCTGGCCGACACAGATGTTTCGCTCTCGCTACACAAATGTATTGTTGAGGCCGCGCGTCACTTCATCACCCGCAACCAGGTGTGCGGCGCCTCGGCGGTTCTTGACTATGCCGTCACCAAGGGGCTGGACGTTGGGGGCGCTGATTACCTGGCTCAGGCAGTGTCGGATCCCATCTGCTTGGCGGCGGACCTGGATCGCATTCACCAAGACGTTGAAATCATTCTGGACTATGCAGCGCGCCGCCGCACGCGGTCGATGCTGCAGGATCGGCTGAACGATCTATCGACCAAACCTATGCGAGAGGTGGTGGGCGCACTCGCGGACGACGTCGTGGCGCTTCAGGCGGATTCGAATGTCGCCTCCAATGAGCCGAAGCATATTTCGGAGGTCATGGCAGAGGTGCTCGAGGATGCCTTCGGAGAGAGCGTCGAATCGGCCCCCATCTCTACGGGCTTTCCTGATCTCGACCTGCGGCTCAACGGTGGATTTCGTGACCAGGAACTGATCCTCGTCGGCGGCCGTCCGGGGATGGGCAAAACCGCTTTTAAGTTGGGCTTGGCGCGCAACATGTCACTCGACACGTCGCACCGGCGCAATGTCTTGATTTTCTCCCTGGAGATGACAAGCAAATCTCTGGGCTCTCGCATCCTGTCTGCCGAGTCGGCGGTGCCTGCCAAAATCCTTCGCTCCGGGATGGCCGGTTCGGACGATGCCTATCTAAGCGCCCTGCACCAGGTGCTGCCCCGTTTCGCGGGGCTGGACGGCTCTGAGGACTGCTCGAACTCCCGGTTGTGGATCGATGACACTCCGGGCCTTTCCTTGCAGGAAATCAGATCCCGCTCGCGCGCTTTCGCCAGAAAATTCGGTCGTCCAGTGATCTTTGTGGACTACCTGCAAATCGTCAGCCAGACAGACCTGCTGGCCGGCAACGGCGCGCGTGAAAAGCGCAGCGAAGCGGTTGGCATGGTCTCTCAGGGTTTGAAGGCTCTTGCCCGTGAACTGAACACGCCTGTGATCGCACTCTCCCAGCTCAATCGAAGCCTCGAGCAGCGCGCGAACAAGCACCCCATGATCAGCGACCTGCGGGAATCGGGCAGCCTGGAGCAAGACGCCGACATCATCCTCTTCCTCTATCGCGACGTGATCTACAACCCGGACACGCCGGACCCCGATGAGGCACTGGTGCTCGTGGGCAAGCAACGCGAGGGGGAGCTTGGACCTGTTCCCCTCACCTTTAATAGTGCAGTCGTGCGATTCGAACACCGCGGATTCTCTTCGCGAGGCGCCAACTACTGACCTTCCCTCAACCCCGCGCTCCCCCCGTGGCGCAGGGCTTTAAGCCGGATCCGACCCTCGGACCGGCTTTTTTTTTGCCTTTTTTAGGAGCGATTCTGAACTTCAGATCAGGGTCATGAACTGCGACAAAGGGAAATATTCGCGTTTAAAGCGCAAAAAGAGTCAAAAGTGACCGTTACATTGTGGACTAATGTTACGTTTGGTACATGCCGACACAATGCGTAGGATTGACTGGCATATTTTAGAATTGATTTTGGATCAATAGTATTGATTTTAAATGTGTGGATCGGCATAATGGTTGCAAGGGTACAGAACGGAGCGGAACTCGTATGCACCCGAAGATTTCATGCAATCAAAGTCGGTCGGCTTCCGCGCCTGGACCGCAAGTACGGAGAGCTTCATGACCGCGCCGCAAGCGACGAACGAGAGCGAGAAGAATGACCCGAAGAGCCTGGCAGAAATGGCTCAAGATCTCCACGACTCGGAGCCTTCGACGCCTGAAGCCATCTATACGTCCGCTCCACAGGAGACGAAGAGCCGCATCGCTCAGCTGCTGGACCAGTACGAAGCCCAGCCCAATCGCCGGCGGGTTGTGACATTGCGCGAGTATCTTCTGCGCATGCAGCAAGTGCCCCGCATGTCGACCCAGCATGAGGCGGAGAATGGTTTCCGATCGCCTGGCGACATGTCTGTGGCCATGGTTCGCCTGCTGACCAGCATGATGAGCTCGCGGTTCCACACTGAGAAAACGCAAAATGATATGGATAAGCCGGTGAGCCCGGTCCGCCAGATGCTTCTCCTGGCGTTCGAGGCAAAGCCGCGGCCTATCAGCTTCGCGATCACGGGATACACTTCGTCCGACTTCATCGCCTATATCTACCAGGATCTCGCTGAGCATGCGATGCGCCTGGCGGGCCGCCACCTGCCCAAGCCCTTCGGCGAGCGCATCGACGACATCAAGGCTTGGATGAGAGAGGGTGCTCCCAAAGTCGGCACGAACTCCGCAAGTCGCCACATTCGGCGCCGCTTGATGGTGCTTCTGAGCCGAACGAATCATCAAGTCGCAAGCTTGCTTGACGATCGCGAAATGCCAAGCGAGCTGGTGTTTCTCATCCACAAGCTGCTTGAGCGAGACGACGACGTCGGCTTTACCCAGGGCGCCTTGCGACCGTTCAAGGACGTTCGCGAGGATTTCAACCGCTTGGCGGAATTCGTTGTGCGCATCAATGCTGAATACGCCGATGCGCTGCCCGACAGCACTGAACCCGACGAACCTCCGAATCCACGGGACCAGGTGGAGAAAAAGCGCGATTTGCTGAAGCGCGTGATTTGCCCCGCCAAGGTGCCAGGTTGGGACTTTTTCAACTGGTCGGTTGACCTGCCTCGTGGCCGTATGCCTGGCGTGCCGAATCGAGAGAAGCCGGTCGTCCAGCAATTCGATGAAGCTGGACGGCCAGTGAAGCCGCCAAAGCGTCAATACCGTCGCAAAGCGCAACCGGCTGGAGCCGGCGCCCAGGTGTCCACTCAACAACAAGAAACTCCGAACGACGCATTGAGGGAACTCGACGATCTCCTCAGCTAGCGGGGTCAAAAAAAACCGGCATAACGTAGCCTAGGCGCAGGGGCGCCTGGGGATACATCAGAGTACTGAGATCCAAATCATGAACCAGATAGACACCCTTGTATCCGAGCTGAGTGATATGGCCGCGCCGGCCACGCCGGCCAAAAAGAAGGAGCAGGTGCGCAAATACAAGAAGCGGGGGGCTTTCACTCTTACTGCCGTGTTGGTGGCCCAGGCCAATCGCCCGAATCCGGACGAGCCTCTGAGCTTGCTGCAGAGCTGGCTGCCCTTGTCTGAGCGAGCCTTCGATCGGTCTGGTCCTGCCGGCTATCGGCATCCTGGCGTTATTCCTGCCCTCGGAGACAGCCGCTCCTTCCTGCGTCTGGGACCGGCTATCGACGCCTACGCGGCCGAGCGCAACTGGGTGGTTCAGCCTGTTCAGTACTTCTACCATCCTGAAGCTATGGAGCCGCTGCTGAATGAAGGCGCGGCAGGGTACCTGGGGAAAGTGTCCGTAATCAATCGGAAGATTCCGCTCGATGAGCGCGTGTTCATCGACGTGAACACCGAAACGAGCCTGGATGGCGCGGATGAGCTTCGCGACCTCTGTGTTGCTGTTCTCAAGAAAGCCAAGCTGGACATTCCCCAGTACGTGAACACTAGCCACGAACGGGTGGCGCTGTCGATGCTGTTGAAGGACTATCCCTTCCTGGTTCACCACATTTTCAAGAAGCTTCCGAAACTGCACATCCTCCGGCACAAGGGCCGTGTGAACGGTCGTGAAGACGTCGTGAACCACATCTTGTACCGCAAGAAAGATGTTTCGGAATTGAACGCGAAGTCGTTGATGCGTCCGCAAATGCTCAACTTCGTTAAGTAGAGACGACCGTGTTTGGACGAGAGTAAGGGAGCTAGCGGCTCCCTTTTTCGTCTTACTGAATGCACTTGACCTGCTGAGCGGCCACGGGTTCTAGCCCACAATCCTGACCCGCATCGCCGCCGGGGCCATGGCACCGCCAGGCGAAATTATGTCCTTGCCAAGCCCAGTTGAACGGATACTGACCCGTTGTTTCAACGTAGTAGGCTGCGGGCGCATATCCAGCCGGGCAGGTCGAACCCGTGACAGTCAACGCTCCGCCCACCGAACGCCAGATACCTGACTGGCACGAAAGCGTTCGCCCGGTGGACGAGTTCGCGATATCGCCCTGGTTGTAGCCTGCGCAGCTCGCGTTCTCGCCGGCGATGAGCGTGGGATACAAGACGCTGCCCGTCACGCGGCCAGTCGCGGTGATCGCGCCGCCGGCCGTCACCGAACCAGAAGCGTTAACATTGCCACCGATCGTAGCGTTCGTGCCCACGCTCAATCCTGTCGTGGCCACGAGCTGACCGCCTCGCACCGTACCGTTGGGGGCGCTGATGTCGCCTGTTGCCGCGGTGACGCTCTGGTCAGCCTGCAGCGTTTGGCCCTTCACCGTTCCCCCGCTGGTCACGATATTGCCCGTCGCAGCGATCGAGTTCGTCTGAAGCTCGTTGACGGCGGTGATGTTGTGGTTGTTCATGCCCAGATTGGTGTTCATCTGGTTGAGCTCAGGATGGCCGGCCACAGCATTTCGGTACAGATAGTCTGTGGTGACCGCCCCGAGCTCGTTCAGGAACAGCGCAGACACCACCTTGCCGGATCCGCCCGGGTTGGCGCCATAGTCTGCCAGGTTGAGCTCGAAGCTATCGAACGTTGTTCTAACTTGAGTCGCGCTACCGCCGCGTAGCGTGAAGCCGCCGGCCGCGCCGATGCTCTGAGCAATCATGAGCGCCTGGTCTGGCGGAATCTCCTCCCCTCCCCGCGTATACACGATGCCCTCGAGGTTCGCTTTGGTCGGATCAGGTTTACGCGCCGCCAGCACGAATTCCTGCCCGTAGGGATTCTTGTTGTAGAAGCTCGGGCTCAGGTAGTCCGGCTGCAGATCCTCAATCGGAATCTCCACCCGGCCGGTAGCGGACGCTTGCGCCAGCACAGTGCCGTACTCGTCCTCCAAGTACTTGCTGAATGCCTTGGAAACGGCATTCATCTGCTCGGCTGTTGTGCGGACGGTCTGATTCTTCAGATAGTCCATATAGAACTGCGCGCCTGCGGCCATGGCACCGATCGCGATGATCAGTACAAAGGCAGATTCGAGAAGCCCCCAGGCGTGTCGAACGCGAGATATCACCCCTGCTCGTTGCCGAACGGATGAGCTCCTCATAGATTTGCGCCTCGCGGCGAAGGTGAGTACCTGAGTCGAATGGAGCATCATTTCACCGTGTTCCGTTGTAGAAAAGTTGGGACATCAGCCTGTCATGTTGAACGAGGGCCGGCATTCAAAGACTCGTGTGATCTGACGCGGGAAAGCTGACGCGCCGGCCTGAGCCTCCTCGGCTAAATCTTGTCTGATGTCCACCAGGACGGGCCCGGTCCCGTTATGACATGAGCACGAGCCAGTCAGCGGGTTAGGCACAACGCATTGGTTGTATACGCCTCGAGTGGGATTCTGCGCCGGCAGCGAAGGCAGGGGCGGTGTTGTTCCCCAGGACACGACAGGCACCAACTCACGAGACCACCAAACGTATCGCTCGTAGTTGGCCCCCATGGCAGACAACCAGGTGCCAGATTGGCATGTCACGAGTCGGCCTGCTGTAGTGCTGGCGATGTCGCCCTGGTTGTAGCCCGCGCAACTCCCGTTCTCACCTGCAATCAAAGACGCGTGCAGCACCAACCCTGACGATCGTCCTGCGGCACGTACCTCTGCTCCTGAGGTCACATCTCCCCCGGCATCGAGGGTTGCACCGATAACGGCGGTGGCGCCAACAGTAAGCGACGACGCGGCCTCGAGCCGAGCGCCACGGATGGCACCTAAGGGGGCATCGATATCACCCAACGCTGCCAAAATGCCGATGTCAGCCATTAGCATCTGGCCTTTCACCGTCCCGCCACTTGAGACGATGTCGCCCGAGGCTGTCACGGTCTTCGCCTGCAGTGCTCCGGCGTTGTCGATGTTGTTCTCATTCATTCCGAGATGAGTGTTCATCCGATTGAGTTCCGGATGGCCAGGAACAACGTTGCGATACAGGTAGTCCGTTGAGGTCGCTCCGAGCTGATTCAGAAAGAGCGCGGAAACGATCTTGCCCGTGCCCCCAGGATCTGCGCCGAAATCAGCCAAATTAAGCGTAAAGCTGTCGAAAGTGGTGCGAACCTTCATGGGATCGCCGCCGCGAAGCGTGAAACCGCCTGCGGCGCCAATGCTTTGCGCGATCATCAGAGCTTGGTCCGGCGCAATCTCGTCGCCGCCTCGCGTGTACACGATGCCCTCGATGTTCGCCTTTGCAGGGTCAGGCTTTCTCACGGCCAGAACGTACTCCTGGCCGTACGGATTCCGGTTATAGAAACTCGGGCTCAGATACTCTGGCTGCAGCTCTTCAAGCGGAACCTCATAAACGCCCGTGGCGCCGGCGTTAGCGACGACGGAGCCAAACTCATCTTCCAGATACTTGGTGAACGCCTTGGACACGAAGCTCATCTGCTCTGCCGCAGTACGAACAGTCTGATTCTTCAAGTAGTCCATGTAAAACTGCGCGCCTGCTGCGAGAGCACCGATCGCAATTATCAGCACGAAACTGGTTTCGAGAAGCCCCCAGGCGTGTCGCAACTGGGTAATTCCCGTTCGTCGAAATACGGGGATCCCCCGTGCGGTCGTGCTGATGCGAAAAGTCATGATTCACCTTTTTTGAATAAGCGAGCAGATGGGGTGTCCAGTCGAGCTCGGAATTCAACGTAATAGTCTCGTCGTGGGCTTTTTGAAGCGCTTTGTGTCTTCAACGGGCCGACGGAGCTGCTTGTCCCAGAGGGTTGAGTTTGGCCTGTCTCATCTGCATGTCGATGTCGTTGGCCAAATTGCTGACCTTGCCTGTGCCTATACGGCTGCGTGCGCCGCTGTTTTGGTCCCCGATCAGCGACAGGGCCTGGTACTCGTACTTGTAGTCAAATCCGGCAGCCGTCTTCACCCTCTCGAGGTCTTGCCAGATGACCATCTTCAGGCCTTGAGACAACTTCCGATAGGCCGCTTCAATGTCCCCATTGGCCGCCAGTGATGCAAGCCGCTCGATGGCCTTTTCCACCGACCCGGCGTGGACCGTGCTGATGATCAAGTGGCCATTCAACGACGCCTCGAGCACTGCTTGCGCTGCAGCCTCCTCACGCACCTCGCCCAGGAAAATGACGTCGGGGTTTGCGCGCAACGCACGGACCAGGTGCTCCTTATAGCCACCGGTGCGTCGCGATGCGCGGATCTGCATGCAGCGCCCCTTTCCTAGCGGGCCATTCAGCGGCACTTCCGGCGGATCTTCGATCGCAACCGCAATCCCGCCGATCCGACTCATTCGCTCCACGAGGATTGCGACGCCCGTAGAGGTTTTGCCGGCCCCCGTCTCCCCTGCGACCAGAATGAGGCCGCTGAGTTTTGGGTCCAGTGCCTGGCGGGCGAAGAACGGAGCAATACCGACCTTCTCGAGGGGGCGTAGTTCCGCGGTGGATCGACGCAAGATGAACAAATCGTTGCCGTTGTGATCGCGCATATGGGTGATGCGATACATCACCTTGTCGATCGTTCTGGCGAATTCCGGATCACGTTCAGATGCGAACTGGAAGCGGCATTGACTCCTCAACTCCATCAGCGCCGGATCAAGCATCTTCGGTGCGGCGTCAATGAGATTGGGAGAGTTCTTCAGCCCCTTGAACTCAGCAAAATCGACCCCGAGGAAGAGGTCTACGAACTCATAGTCCGCCAAGCGGGTTCCTGGGATATGTTTGGTGCTCATGAGCTGCCTTGTCGTGCTCGAGCCTGGGGGCGCAGGCTGCTCACTTTCCCCCCGTCGACCAATAGACTCGGTCGCCGGCGCATACGGCTTTGATTTGCTGGCTCGTAAGGGTGGCGATCAGATACGAACCCGATCCCCCGCTGGTCGATGGTGCGTTCCCAGCGCCCACTGTTTGAAGCAACCCGCTATGCACGCCAAGAACGACCAGGCGGCAGATGCGCTCTGGCAAGCCGCTATATGTGACTGCGAAATTGCCTCTTCCATCCTGGGTCGTGATGGTGACGTTCCCAGCCCACCTGTTTCGGATGGTGCCGTTCGGATCGGAGTCAACGCCATGGGGCAGTAGCGAAAGTTCGACGAGCTCGCGCTGGATGTCTGTTCCAACCGGGAACCCGTCGACCTTCTTCGTCTGTCGCACAGACTCGGCGATATAGCGCACATTTCCCACCTCGAGGCGGGAGTCGCTGTCGTCGACCATCCGAAGAATCGCGGCGGCGGTTACAGCCAACATCGCGACAGCGATGATGAAGGCCATGCCGACTTCCAGCAGCGTGGCTCCCTTGCGCGCGCAACCTTTGCCTGCGTCCTGGTCGACACGACGCCGTTGGCTACGTGAGGAAATGTGCATTGGTGTCGATTCCAGAGGCAGGACAATTACCGCGTATTAGCGCGAGCTGGTATCCCAGGTCACCGTGTTGGCCGCAGCCGCGCACATCGTCGACGCGGACGTTGCAGTGATGCTGGAGATCGCCACCGTGGCGGTGGTACCGGAACCCACAGACTGGAGGATGCCGGGTTTGGTGCCCGTCACGAGCTGTACGCAGTCTTCTCGCGGGATCTGGGTGTAGGTGATGGAGAAATTGCCCCCACCATCGGTCGCATTGACGGTAATCGCGCCGTTCCAACCATTCCGGATCGTCACGTTGTTTCCGGAAACCGTCTTGGAGATGTTCGCGGGAATCATTTTCATGTCGTCGAGCGACTTGACGATGGCGCCGGTCGCCGTGTCGTAGCCCGCGGATGTCCGCATGCGGCTGATGACGCCCGACAGGTTGGTGATGGTCTGAACTTCCGTGGCGACGGTACTTTGGCGCATGGTCACGCTGGCGATGCCCAGCACGCTGCCGATGATGGCCACGAAGATCAGCAGCCAGAAGCCCATTTCGAGCAGAGTCGCGCCATCGCGCGAGCGACGAACGCTCAGACGGCGAGAAAGCGCACTCGGCCGCGAATTCGCGCCACCGTTTCGTGTGGCCGATTGGAAGCGGCTCGCGACCGCCTTGAAACCGTCGTTGTGGGGTTCGCCTTGAGCGGCGAAAGAAGAGGTAAACATGGGTTCTCCAGGGGATGAGGCATCCTTCACGCCCGTCATGCCTATTCGATCAGGATGCTTGGTACAAAACCGATTGATAAAATATGCCTCGATGTAGTGCGTAGCAAGGCAAAAGCAAACCGTTTCCAGGCTCAGTGAATTTGCTGCGCCAGAGACTGAATGGACATCACGCCCGCCAGAATCAGCATAATCAGGCCGCCGCTCATGCAGATGCCTGCAGCCAGCATGATCTTGGACGCTGCCCCGATCGCGGCGACGCTCTTTTCAAGCCAGCGCTCGCCGAAGCTGGCCAACTTGTCGTCAAATCCTTCCTGCTCGGCCAAGATGCGCAAGAACTGAACGGCTCTTTCGTCCGGGAAATTCTGGCCAGCAGAATGAAGCGCAAGACCAAGGTTGCGGCCTGCGTTGATGCCCTGCAGCGCCGCGCCGATCCGTGACCGCAACCAGGGACTGCCGTTCTTGCCCATCATCGTGAGGATCTCCTGCACACGGATGCCGGCACGAAGCATGACCGCGATATTGAGCAGGAAGGTCGACCCGTGCAGCATTCGGTAGATCGACCACGGAGGAATTCGGTCGAGGTAGAGGCGCAAGCGCGTCTTGTGCAGGTTCGGCATCGACCAGGTGATCCACGCACCGATCAAGGTAGCAACGCCGGCGGCTATGATCCCGTAATTTGTGACGAAATCGGCGATGACCCGCAAAACGGCCGCGGCGCCTGTCCACTGCTCCGGCGGCATCATGCGAGCGAACTGCGGCACCATCTTGGTCGACACCTGCCAAAGCAGCAGGCACACCATGGCCATGAGCAGCATCGGATAGGCCGACCCAGCCAGCACCGCACCCATGATCTTTCGCTTCGCCTCAATGATGCGAATGGCGTCATTGAACGCGCCCTTTAGGTTGCCGCTGCGCTCGCCCGCGCGAATCAGTTGCGTCTCTTGGTCCGGGATCCACGGTTCGAGCGCATCTGCAAGGGGGCGCCCCGACTCCATGGCTGTTACCGCCTCGTAGATGATGATTGCACGGACCTCAGTCTTCTTGCGTCCGTCCTTACTCTCGACGCGATAGATCTCGCGAAGCGCCCTCACGAGCATCACGTCGTTGGAGACGAGCAGCTCCAGCGCCTCATAGATCTCGATGCGGCCGCTGGCGCCAATGACGCCTCCCATCCCAGAAAACTGCCAGCGCATAATTTTGCGCACGATCGGATTGCTATAGAACGACACTGTCTTGCACCTATGACATAGATAATTGAATGTCTCGATTTGCCCTTGCTTCGCGTGTCGCTTAGGTAGCAGATGAGTTGAAGTGTTGATCCCACCAACCCGGATCAAGCAGGCCTTCCTGAACCTTTCGCAAGGCGACCTCTCGGTGGGTAAGCCGGCCGGGGCATTGCATCCATCGTGTCCTTGCTGCCTCTGCTCCGTGCATCCGATACGTAAACAGGTAGTCCTCGTTAGGCCGAATCACCTCTGCCAGGATCTGGTAGCCACCAGATTCCTTCGGTGCGTGGATGTGATGGATCAACCCAGTCACCACCGATGGGGAAAACAGCAAGTCGTCGATGCTCTTCACACACATGGATCGAAGGCGCCGCAGGGTGTCGTTGGCGGACGCAGCAACCACTGTCGTCCACACGCTGTAGCCGCTTGCTACCAACTCGAAAGCCGCGCGAATCGACTTCTCGTCCCGAAGCTCCCCCACTACAAACAGATCCGGAGCTGATCGAATGCCTTGTCGCAGCGCCTGGTCCCAGGGGTCGCGTTCGGCATCAAAGCTCATGTCGAACGCGTCCACCCGGATGTGGGGCATGCCCTGGAACGCCGGTGCCAGATCGTCCTGAAGAACCACCACATGGGCGTTGGATCGTTGCGCGAGGGCCACCACCGCGGCGACGGCGGTCGACCTGCCGGTGCCGGTGACCCCGGAAATGATGCGCAAGCCAGGAGAGCTATCGGCCATCGCTGCAACCTCCTTCACTTGCTCTGGCAGATAGCCCAGATCTTCCAAAGTGAGTTGCGGGCGAGCGCGGCAGTCAGAAGCTTTGATATCGGTCATTATTGGAATTCCATTAGGGTTATGTGTCAGCTTTGGGCAGGTTGAAGTCACGGGGGCGGATGTTCTCCTTTCCGCGCTCAAAGTCCCCTGCTTTGCTGTAGTCGATGCCCATCGTTCGCTTGTCCTTGTCGAGCGGGCTCACGACGGCTTCGGCTTGTCGCGGGTCGACCCAGCCTTCGTTGATGCGACGAATGGCGGCCATGCACTTCGTGATCCCGCCCATCTCACGCACCCAGTAGTCTTTGGCCTTTGCCTTTCCATGGGCACCGAACGCCTCCATAAACGGCAGGTCGGGGATGATCACCTCAGCGACCGCCATACGGCCCACGATGCCGATGCCACCGCACGTGGGGCACTCGTGGCCACGGCGCCGGAGGCGAACGCCCTGAACGTCGCAGTAGGACTCGACGCGCGCTTTGACGTCGGAAGCCACCAGGTGCTTGCCCTCTTTCCAGGGAATGCTGCAATCTGGGCAGAGCTTCTGGACCAATGTCATGTTGGCCAGGCCGGTGACAATTTCGGGATCCAGCATGCGATCGGTTTCGACCTCCAGCCCTTGCAGACGCGGCATGATCCCCACCGCATCCGTCACGTGGACCGTGGTCCAGACGCCATGCCCGGTCATTGCGGCATCGAAAGCCGCTTTGGCTGATCCAGGATCGCGGATCTCACCGATCATCATCGAGTCCGGATCCTGGCGCATGCAGGCCTTGATGGCGTTGGCCCACCCGCGACGGATCGATTCCTCATCGGTCTTATCGGCCTTCAGGGGAATTCGAACCGCGCCTTCAATGTCGTACTCCGGCGGGTCCTCGATCGTCACCACGGAGACGCCTACATACTCTTCTGCGCCCCCTTCACTCTCGAACGCCGCCCCCTGAACCTTTGCGTCAGAAATGAGCTTCGTGAGGTTTGACACCAGCGTCGTCGATTTGCCGGAGCCGGTTGCACCTGAAAGGATATTGATCCCATACGTTTGAGAACGCATGAAATCGAACATTTCGATCTGCTCGGGGAGATATCCCAACTCCTCGAGCGACGGGACTTGCTTGCCCGGATCGTAGAGGAGACGAATCACCATTCGCGGTCCGTAGACCGTCGGGCCAGCAGCTATGCGAGAGCCATACAGCCCGCAACGCGCGACATAATTTGCATGCAAGCGCGCATCCTGGAACGTGTCAGGACGATAGGTGGCATCAGCAATGTCGCACATCGATTGGTAGATCGTGCTGCACATGCTTTTAATCTTTTCAGTGGGGAGCTCCTGAACACGATAGAGATCTCCATGGATACGGAAAAAAACCGCCCCGACTATCCCCCACATATTCAGATGGATGTCTGACGCACCTCGCTTGACCGCTTCCTGGATCAGGCGAATAACGTCGATCTGCTGTGCAGACGTGCCGCCCTGACTGTCCAGAACGATCGAACGATCTCTTGCCTCCGCCAGCACCTCGTACATCTCACGGATCACCGTGACTGTCGTTGGCACCTGGCGTAGTAGGCGAGCCCCTTTGCGTCTGATCAGGTCGACGTAGCTGAGGACGTCGCCTGATCGCTCCGATCCCGACCGCACCAGTAGCGTCATGTCGCTCAAGAGGCACATAACCTCTTGCTGCTGGGGCGCGAGCGGATACTTCTGGCCTGCGCCAGACAACGTCGTCATGCCCTGCGCCTTGGCACGTTGCGCGAGGCTTACCGCTTGTGGAATCGCCGGTTGTTGGGTCATCAGCTTAGAAATCAGAGGGGAAATCGAGGCGCTTCGTCCAGGCTTATCGCGGTGCAGGCACAGCCGGGTTCAGCCCCTGGCGGTTACCTGCACTGCCGGCCGTCTGATTCGCAATCGAAAAGACATTCAGCGGGAACTTCTCCCCGCCCTTGGTCAGCGTCACGCGGCTGGGGGTGATGGTCGACACCACGTACCCCCCATCAACCACGTCGCCCACTCGCACGTCCTGCTTGACCCCCGACGGAAAAACAAGTGACGCATAAAGCACCTTGTCAGCGCCAAAAATGGCAAGCACATGAGGGGGGCGTTCCGCTGAAATAGCGCCGCTGCTCGTGGCCTTCGGTGCGGCGCCCGTTGATGCGACCGGGCTGGTGGCGGCCGGCCCGCGCTTGAGTTCCGCAAGCTCGTTTCGGGCTTTCGATTCCTCGATCTGAGCACGCAGCAGGGCAGTGGCCTTTTGGACGTTGGCGATTTCCTCGGCGGACTGAGCGTGGGCCGCCGGAGCAGCCGTAGCAATGCCGATCGCGGCAGCAAGGCCGAGCATCGAGAGGCGGCCTGCAAACTTAGTTTTGGACATTCGTTTCTCCATTTGCGACCCACTTCCATTGCATGGGGCTTTCGGTGTTGACGCTGATCTTGCGGATGACCATCCCCGGGCCGACGGCGGTTTCGAGCACATCGAAAATGTCGACGTCGTTCATCGTGATCGTCCAGGTGTAGGTCTCCCACCACGGCGGTGGGGGCACGGACTTTTCCTTACCAAGCACCGACACCAAGCTGCGCTCGGGCGGGGGCGGCTCTGCGTGAACGGCGTGGGTCAATTCGGACGCAATGTTCAGTTTCTGCAGGTGCGACAGCCAGGCAATAGACCAAGGGCCATACTTCGGGAGCTTTTCTTCGCCGCGGGCGGGTTTGGCCGGCAGACCGAGGCGCACCGTGGCGCGATCGGCGAGCAGGCTGAAGCTGTTGATGCCTTGCGCCTTTCGCAGGGCCTCTGCCGCGGTCTGGAAATCCAGCATCGTGGCGCCGTCCCTGCGCAGGTATGTCGCCCCGGTGGCGTTGGCGTCGCAGGTGATTTCGCTCAATACCCAACCGTTCAAGCTCATGGGCATCTGGAACATGCTTTGGCGACATGCGGTCAGAACATCTGCTGCCGCAGGCAGTGCCGGCCAATGCGGTTTGATCGTCCGCTCATCGACCAGCGCAAGCGCCTTTGCACGCTCGTCCCGCGCCTGCTGTGAAAGACGCGCCGCGTCTTCTGCTTGAATACGCTCGAGCTCGACACTCTCCATGTGCCTCGAATACCAGAGGTATCCGATGGTCCCGAGCACGGCAAGCGCAACAAGTGCCCCAACAACCAAGACTGAAGGGGACAAACCGCCACTGAGGGTTTGCAGCTTGAGCTTCTTGTCCCAGCGCTTTTCCGAGAGGATGTCACTCAGCGAGCGCGCGCTGATGTTGGACCCATCGAACAGATCGACGAATCGCTGATCGGTAAGGTAAAGCGTGCCCCAATCGGACTGCATGGACGCCACGTCGGCGAGCGTCATGCGAATCGTGTCGTAGTCGCCCACTGCATCTGAGCCCGGTACGATCTGCCCGTCGCGAACGGCTACCAGCGCATAGTTACCGTCCCCGAGGTCGAACACACCAAGCCATGACTGCCCCAACTTGGTGGCCAGGACAGAGGCAAGCGCCCAGGCGCCCTCGAAGGCTTTCACCTCACTGGGCGGTACAGACACGAACCCTGCCTGAAGGTCCAGGCCTGAGTACAGGGTTCCGAGATTCTGACCTTCGGCGCGCCCGATCTCGAGCATCTCCTTTCTGGCCGAGGCGATGCTCTGGATCTTGGTCCACCAGAGACCTGCAGCAAAGCGCTTCCCGTTAACCTGGAGTACCCGCGATCGCGGAGCAGCGCTCATCCCAATTTCTTCGTTATTCATGATCGACACCTGCTGGTTGGGTCGCTCAGTCGGTCACGATCGGGGTGATCAGCACGACGATGACATCGCGCTTGGTCGACTGATCGCCGCGGCCGCCGAGCAACCAGAACGACGGATCGCCCACGCCCTGCTTGGAGCCGTTGATGACAGATTGGTCGAATCCGGAGAGCACCAAGGTCTCGCCCGAGCGCAGGCGCACGCTCTGGCTGAAGATGCGGTTGTCAACCTCGGGCATCTCGATCTTGTTGCCACCCGATTCAGCGGTCTTCATGCCGGTCAAGGCCGACAGGTTCACGCTGTACTGCAACAGCATCTCGCTGCCTTCCATGAGGTACGGCAGCAGCGTCATGTTGAACCCGGTCGTGATCGTTCCCGGGGTGAGCGACTGCTGCGAGCTTCCGCCCCCTTCGATGGCCGTCGTGGACACTTCGGCCAGGTAGGTGGTCTGCGTACCGACCAGGATCGGCGCCGGCTTCAGGTTGAGGGTCGTCACCGAGGGCGAAGACAGCGTGGACACACGGCCTTGCATCGACAGCGCGTCGATAAACAGCTTGGTGCCATTCCACCGGCTGCTTTCGTTGATGATGCCGACGTTGCCCGTCATGCCCGTCATGCCGCCCGACGCCGCAGTGAACCCACCAGTGGTTCCGATTTGGGCGTTGACGAGCTGATAGGCCGCATCGAGGTTCAGCCCGGCGGAGTCGCGGTCATCCAGCTGGACGGAGAGGACCTTGACGTTGAGCAGCACCTGGCGCGTGATGCGCTTATTCTCGGCCTTGAGGTACTCGCCGACGCGGCGCAGCACATCAGGACGATCGGTCACCGTAACGGTACCGGTCGACGACGAGACCGAGATCCGGCCCAGGCCCGGGGTGATCATCGTCTGCAGCGTCTTCTCGATGTCGCGGACGATGTCTGTTTCGAAGGTGATGCCAGTTTCTTGACTGGAACCGTCCGAGGAGAACGACCCGGTCTGCTCTCCTCGCGATGAACCCGAGCCCTTCTCGGCGCCCGACTTCACGTTGGTTTCCATCTTGGTCGTGCCAGGAATGGCGTACAGCTGGAACACCTGGGTGTCCAGGTAGAAAATCGTGGCCGCGCCGTCCTTGAACTTCCAGCCCAGGCCCAGGCGAGCCGTCACCAGGTCGAGCAGCCCACCCAGCGGTTGGTTGTTCCACGAAATGCCGCTGATGGAGTCCGACGTGCTGGCCGTGTACAGCCCGGTCGGGCCGATCGCCCCGCCGGTAGAACCCAGCGTCGGGTTGGGCAACTCGCCATTGGACATCGCGAGCGTGTTCGCCGCCGGGGGCGCACCTGCGCCGCCGCCCTGACCATTCGTCGTCAGCGTGCCATTGAGCATCTGGGTCGCGTCAGACGTAACCTGCACGGTCAGGCCACACAGATTCGTGACCACGCGGCTGAACTCGGCCAGGGTGACAGGAGCCTTCGGGTTGAACGTCAGTTTGCAGTCCAGCGCCGTCGGGGGGGCGCCCAGGCTGCGGTTGCTCATAGGCTGGGCCGTGGTGTCGACCCAGATTCGATCCATCTTTCGCAGCGACGAGCGCGTGTCGATCAGCTGCTTCCGATTGCGCATGTCCTCCATGTAGCTTTCGGCCGTCTTCCCTTGGTCGGATGCCTTCTCCACCGCGTGGTTGATGCGCTGAATGGAGCAGCCGGAGAGCAGCACGGCGCCGGCGACAGCGCCCACCAGCAGCTTGACTGGCAGCCGGCGCTTACCCGTGGCCGAGGAGTGAATGGAGCGAGTGTTCGTCATAGATCGGAAGTCCAGTCGTCTGATTCGTGGATGTGATGTGGCAGCCGGCCAGGGGGCGTATATCGCGCGCCCCGGCCCGGCGGGATTTAGCGGTCGCGGGAAGTCGCTTCTCGAATAACCAGCAGGCGCTGGTCTTCGTTCCAGTCTCCCCAGAGGGGGCGATCAGCGCGCTTGTAGGCATCGAGCACCTCGCCCACGGCGTCCAGGAAGTCGCCTTCGACGTTGATGCGGGCCGCGATGCGGTAGTCGACGTCCGCCTGCCAGATGAGCTTCCAGTCCCATTGGCTGGCCCAGTCGAGCATCGCCGTCGAGAGCATGGTTCCCGGCTCGATGTGCCACGTCTTGGTGATCTTCAGCGGCTCCGCAGCCTGGTGCCCGCCACCGAAAGGCAAAGCGCTGGCCGACGCCGGCAAAGGGGTGTTGCCGCTGGCCAGCGTGACCAATTCGCCCTGCACGAAGATGCCCAGCCGTTCGGCATTGGCCATGTTTTTGAGCGTCGTGATTCGATCCGCGCCCTTGATGAGCGTCACACGCTTGTTCAGCAGGTCCGGGGGTCCATTCAGTTCGATGGCCTTGCCGACAACCGGCACCACTTGGGCGATGAGAGCGTCGGCCAGCGGCATCTGGCCGTACGGACCGGGGTATGGGGTGTGCCACTCAGGCCGCATCACATCCACCATCACGCCAGGTTCGAAGGCAACAGCTGCCGGAACGGTCGAAGCCGCAGGGCCCGCATTGAGGCCAGGCACAACAGCGGGCTCGAGCGTCGGAACCGCTGTGGGCTGAAGCACGGGCGCCACGACGGGTGCCGGGGGCGGCGGCGGCGTGCGCTCATCGACGAACGCGCCGGCGGCGAACGGCGCCAGCGTCATCACGCTGCCGATCAGCGCCGGGCCTGCAATATTGCGACCGATACGAAGCGTGGTGCAGTCTTTCATAATGGTTTTGTGGGTATGGTTCATAGCGAATTTCGATCCTAGATGGCGAACACTCAAACCTCAAGGCAAACTGCGCTCATTTGCCGGCTTCGCAGCTTTCTCAGTAATGCCACCACCGCGGACTACTCCTGCGAAAGGTGACAGCAGCTCCGAGCGGTTCTCCATCAGAGGGGCGGCACATTGGCGAAGCTCCTGCAGGTGTCGGCGCAGGAGAAAGTGAGCGGCCATATACAACAGGAAGCCAGCACCGAAGAGCGCCAGCGTCGCGATGATGATGACGAGCAGGGCCGCATCGGATTCCAGGAGTGCCATCAGCTGCTCACGGATGATCTGGAAGGGAACAGGAGACATGGTTTTCCTCAGTAAGTGCCGTCGTCTCGGCTTGGGTCAGAAAGGAAGGAGAAACGGCGGATAAACCAGATGGGCCTAGCGCTATAGCGATTGCCGCTCAGCCGGCCCATCAACCGGTTATGCATCCAGACGAGTGTTCTGCCCTTCTTGGCCATGTACCAGGTCAGCAAGGTGCAGATGAAGGCAGCAGCTGCCGTCCAGGGTCGCAGGTAGAACAGACACGGGATCATCGGAATCACCGTGTAGGCAGGCATCGAAGTGAAAGGAAAGGCCGCTGATCCCGCGGTCTTCACCCAACTCGCGATCTTCATGCAATCTCCTCCTCGTCAGCCGGGATGGCATGTGCAGCGCCATGGTCCAGCAGATACTGCTTGGCCTCGGCGATGGTCATGTTGGTCACGCGCCGGAAGGCCGAGAAATCCAGGGCCCCTTCCCTCACCAGAGGCAGCGTCTGAGCCTCAAATGAGGTCCCGCGCTCCGTCAGGATTTGCTCCACGATCGGCCCCCAGGTGTGGAAGGGCTCGCGGCCCAGGCGCGCCTTTACGTCCCGGTCGATGACGAGCCAGGAACGGATCGCTGCGACCTCGCCGTCCGTACGGCGCTCGAGCTTCTGCGCGACGATCAGCTTCAACGTCGACAAGAGCTTGTTGGCCGCGGCCGGCTGCGAATCTTCCGGGTAGAAGGACACCATCCGGGCAAAGCACTCGGTGGGCGTGTCGGCGTGTAGCGTCGAGTACACGGCGTGACCGGACAGAGCCATCTCGAAGCACGCGGCCACCGATTCTCGATCGCGGCTTTCGCCCATGATGATCACGTCGCCCTTGCGTCGCATGGCGTTGCGGCCGGCGTCATCGAAGGTCTTGAGGTTCGAGCCGATGGCAACCTGCGAGGGTTGAGGCATGCGATCGCCGGCGCAGCCGGTGTAAACAGCTTCGATCGGCTCTTCGAACGTCAGGATCTTCACCGGGCGGTCAGCGTTCTCCAGGCGATGGCGATTGCCAGAAGACATCAGTGTGGACTTGCCCGAACCGGTGGTACCGATGACCAGCACCAGGCCGTACTGCGGAAAGAAGTTGTCGGTGATGTCCTGGGGCGCCTTCATCTTGGCCCAGGGGTGAGGAATGCCGGGAATCGTCCGCATCGTGATGCTGATGCCCTCCTTCAGCCCGCCCACACGGCAACCCGTGGCGTTGCATCGGAAGCGGGTCACGTTGCGGAAGTCATCGGCTGCCAGCGGGATCTCGTACTCGAAGTCCAGGGCTTCGCCGCCGGAGAGTTGATTTGTCGCCGATGCGCCGTACATGATGCGCAACACGCGCTGCACCTCGGCATGCTCCAGCCGGCGGTCGTTCACTTTGGTGTGACGCCGCTTCAGTTCTGCCCAGAGGTAGTCGGTGGACTGGATGGTGAGGTCCGACGCCCCCAGCGCGACGCACTGGCGCAGAAACTGTTTCCACTCCTCTTCGGAGCAAGAAACAGGCAGAACAAGCGGGATTTGAGGATTTTGTATTGTCATGATCCTACGCACAGAACCGTTTATTGATGCGTGGAAGTCGGGATCGAGAACAGCGGACGCGAAATCTCAGCTTCCATGGGTTGCGACGCCATCACCGTGGGCGAGCTATCAAGGCGTTCGGGTGCAACCATAGGAGCTGGGCGCGCCGCTTGGACGTGCTCCACTCCATATCGGATCTCACCCTGCTGTTGCACTGCCCCCACCTGCACTGGCAGCGCGGGCGCGGCGATCGGATTCTTCGGCATTGGGGGCGCAGGCGGCGGGGCGGGAACAACCGGAGCGATCTCTGCGTCCGGAAGCTTTACGCCGCGGCGCGCGGCTTCCTTCTCTGCTTCTCGACGGGCCATCTGGACCTTGTGAATCTCGAAGGCCTCCTTCACCTGGGCCGGGTCATAGCCGGGCACCACGGGTAGTGGACGATCAGCGGTCGGCGTTGCCTGCAGGGCATTCCACTTACCGGGGTTCGTCTTGAACTCCGAGGGCATCGTGATGCGGAAGAAGGTGTCGCCCACGACAATCGTGTTGGGATCGTCCTGCGTGACGATCTCCTGCGACTTGGCGATGACGGGGGCGCTCACCATGTTGCGCTGGTAGAGGTCATAGAACACTCTCATCCCCGTATAGACCTCCTCGAGCATAGCCAGGTTGTGATCGAGGATCTCCTGCGCCTGCGCGCGGCCGCTGAAGTAGGCGTCCTGAACTTCCCGCTCCCAGAACGCACGCTCGTTGCTGTCGCGCGGCAGAAGCTGTTCGTTCTGCGGAACCTCGGGCATATCGGAGGCTGACGGAAGACCCATAAGCAGCCAGTCTCGCCACGAGGGGGCGCCGGAGAAGAACCGTGCCGGCTGCTTTCGTTGGTACAGCGCACCCGCAATGCGCATCGTGTCATTGGTGACGGTCGCGGCATTCTCGGTATGCACGATCACCGGAGGCAGCACGCCAGCGCCAATCACCAGGTCGCCAAATCGGAATGTTCGCTCCATCTCCACGCGGCGTGCGTCCACTGCTCGCTCGATTTCCTGGGCGCGCTCGATCAGCCCGGTCTGCGTGCCCAACGTACGAGCCGACGCGCGCAGAGCCGCCTCGCGCACGGGAGATAGACGCACCGAATTCGCGGCCGGCTCAGCACGCATCAAGCGTTTGAGCGTATCCGAGGTGGGTGCAGACTGGGCGAATGAGGTGGGTGCGGTGCCGGCGGCGGCCAGCGCGATAAGGCTGGCGAGTAGCGTGCGGCGAAGAGGGCTGGAGCGTGGGGTGTGAATTCGAGGTGAATGCGTCATGGACCAGTTACATCAGTTGGAGTGCCCGCTTCTGCGTGCCCAGTCGAAGTTCTAACTCCCCAACATGCGCCGCCCTGTTACACGCTCTCGAGACGAATTGGGCTCGGGATCTTCGCAGGACTGCGACTGCATGGGGTCCGCTCTTTCTGGCTGCGGCCCGGGTTGTGGGCGACGAGAATCTCGTCCTTTTGCAGCAAGACTTAACGGAAGCTGTAGCATTCTGCGCGCTTCCTCTTCATCATTTCCAGGCAAAACCTGCTCATTCTGGGAAATGACAGCGATTGGCTCGCGCCTTGACTCCTGTCGCGCGTCCTTCGATGGCTCCGAGCGCTGGAAATACTTGTTCTTGAGCCATGTTTCGCCCTTCTGCGTGATTCGTGCTTGTCGGTAGGGACGATTTCGAGCCGGGTCTGCCTCACGGATGGTGAAGTAGCCGCTGTCGACGTGCCGCTGCTGCGGCATGTTGCGATTGGTGCCGCCAGACATCAGCACGCGATCACGCCGCAAAGTGGCGAAGAAGGCTATTGAATCTACCTCCATCACTCGTGCAAACTGACTGATAGAAATCGACTCGACGAACTGCCGATCGTCAGGGGCCGACTGTCTGCGACTGACGGTAAGGCGGGCGAGGGAGCGAAGGGAGGGTTCGCTGATTGCCTGGCCGTAGGCCAATGCTGGCGGGGGCAAAGCAGCAGGTGGGTTGTGAACGATGTGCGACGTCAGAGACCTAACGGCATGCACGACTCGCGCATTGAAGTCGGGGGCGATCCATAGCGCATACGCCAAGAGGAACTCTTTCACCACAAACGCCCCCAACCCTTGCCGAATCTCAACCGGTGGGATGGGGGCGTTATTGTGGTCGGTGGCGCCACCTTGCGCGTGGAACAAGCCTATGAGGTCTTGGGTTTGAGGAAGAGCAAGCCAAGTCAGTGGCGACTCAGACTCTCCTCGCCCCGCGGCCCGGTGGACGTCATTGAGGCAGAACTTGCCCTGATGATCCTCTCGGATCTGTACGCCTTCGATGCTCAACAGATGCGTCATGGCTGACTCTCACGGCGGCTCGGACCTTGTGGGCGGGGTTTCGCAGTAGAACCACCCCACCCTTACATTACTGGCGATAACGCAGCTCGAATGCGTTGTCAGTCCAGACGACATCTGCGCGCTGTCCGAACTGCTTGTCCAGGTCACGCAGGAATTCTTCGAACGGCTGGCCCTCGGCTTCGACGAACACGAAGATGGGGATGTGGGGCGTGGGACCGGTGACTTTGAAGGTCAAGCCGCGACTCGCAGCAATCGCCTTGAGCAGGTCTGCGGCAGAGCCCTGAAAGCTGACGCTGACCGAATCCGAGTTGAACGAGGCGAACGAGGCCTTGTCATCCATGCTCGAAGTCCATTTAGGCTGTTTGTTCACGCGTTCCAGAGCGGCATCCAGCTGCTGGGAGAGCGCGACCTGCTGGGCTTTCTGAGCCGACTGGACCTTGGGGTCCACCTGGTTCGTGGCGCAGCCGCTCACAAGGCCGGCCAGCAGGCTCAACAGGGCCATACGCTTGACTCGGCCGGCCATCTTGACCTGCGACGGCGCGGCAACGGCGCGAAGAGAGGATTGGGGAAGGAGCAAGGCGAACATGTAGGGGAATCTCTGCTGGTTAGAAGTGCCCAAGGCGATCCGCCTCAAGCCAGGAAGGGGACGGCGCGGGCAGCGCCGGCAAACCGGCGTGACGAAGTGTCTGCCTGGGGAGATGGCTCTTCCTCGTCCACGTCCATGTTGTCCTGTGCGCTCAGACCTTCGGCGCCCACCGCTGGAGGAGCAACATAGGTTGGAGCCTGAGGCTCGACCAATCGAACCGGGGCCGGGGGCGGTGCTGGGTTCGGGGCTACAGGCGCGACAGGACGATCGGGCGTCACAGGAGCCTGAGGCGGCGACGCAGGCGCGTGAGCTTGGGGGGTAGCTTGGGGGGTAGCTTGGGGGGCAGCTTGGGGGCCAGCTTGGGGGGCAGCTTGGGGGGCAGCTTGGGGGGCAGCTTGGGGGGCAGGCATACCACCCTCCTGGCGATACAGAGCTTGGTGATGGCCAGGCAGCATCCCGCCGCCCGGCACGAGACCAGCCTGGCGCGCCGCCTCGGCCAGGGCTTGAGTCTCGAGCTCGTGCTTCATCCCCACGATCGCCAAACGCAACAGTTCCCGCGGCCGCGCGCCGTGGCCCGCAAGATGCTTGAGGTGGGCCAGTTCAGGCGTTTGCGCAACGTCCAGAAGGAACGAGATGCGAAGTTGATCCTCCGCGGGCGTGGGAGAGGGATTCGGACGACGGGACATATGATCAGCCTCGTTGCAGATGTTGGTTGAATCGATGATCGGTCGTCAGAGGGCTGATCTTCATGGGGAAGCTGCTCGCAATCATTGGGCGCTCAGGGCAGCGCATGCGGCCTTGTACATGCCACGGGCATTCGCAAACTGCGAGTTGGTGTTCGGGTTATCGCTGACCGGAGCGACGGTGATTGCTTGGCGCGGAAGGCCCGGGAACACGCGATCGAGGCGGTCGGCCAGAAGGTTGGCGCCCCCGCCCACGAAGAGAACCTTGCCGTAGCGGCTGGCGTCGCCGAGCAGCTTGCTGCTTTCGAAGTTCACGCGGTCGGCAAACGCATTGAGCTGCGCATCCACCAGAGTCTTGACGTCATGCACGTCGCCATACAGGCGGTACGTCTTGTCGCGCAGCACCTTTTCCAGGCGGTGCACAGGAATGGGATCGGCGATCTTGAATGCTTGGCGCAGGGCCGTGTCCAGCAGGTCATACAGGTAGAGCACGCCGGCGTCGGCCGTACCCGATTGGGCCTGATAGATGCCGCTGCCGCCCTCGCGAACCGTCGCGATGTCCAGCGTCTTGCCGCCGGCGTCCAGCACTGCCACGGGGAGCTCGTCGGAGATGTCCTTGAATTCTTCGTTGTAGGTGCCGTCGAAGTTCAGCAGTGCGTCGTAGTAGGCAGCGACCGCCTCGGAAATCACCTTGTGAGTCTTGATTTCGGCCAGGGCGGCGTTGGTGATGCTGCGCAGGGGGCGCAAAAGGCTTTCGCGCTTGGCTTCGATCAGCGCGTCATTGCGTACGCCCCCGGAATAGAAGCGATTGACCGGGAGGCCCGTCACCAGCATGGTCGGGCCCGTCACGCCGGCATGACGCAGCGCGTGGGCAACCAGTGCGCGATTCGGGCTGCTGGTGGGGAAGTCGCCCAGGCGCGTGTCGACGGCGGGGCTGAGCATGTCGTAGGCAGTGATGGTCACGTACTCGCCGGGACTGGTCTCGTAGACCAGGTCGTCAGCAGATTCGCCGCTGATCGAGGAGACGGAGATCTTGCCGGGGTGGGCGCGCGAAGGCATCACGAAGTACTTGCCCTCGCCGGCGCACACTTTCATGCCCCAGTGGCCGTCATCGCATCCAGCGGGATGCAGCGCTTGGGAGTTCTTGGAAAAGGCAACAGCGGTCATTGGGGATCCTAAATTTGATTTTCAATCGTCAGAGGGGAAATCTTCGCGATCGGCAGACAATTACAAATTGCCGAATACGGTAATTGTTATTGTATTTGCACCATCAATTCTGTCAATTGAAAATCAATGAAATTGGCTCGAATTCATCCCCGGGGGCGTGCGAAACCTGCCCAAACTTGCGAAGGAATGGTTTTCGGACGATGAGAATCAATTTCCCGCACTTCTGTATCTGCAGGCATGCCGATCGCCTCGTTTGCCTGAGGCACGATCGTGGGGGCGCTGACGGCCCCTTCCTCGCGAGCGGCGCGATGCAGACCACCATGAGTGCGCCTCACCTCTTCGACATCTGATTCGGGCCAATCACCTGGCAGCACAGGCCCCGCCCCAGCAGCCGCCGATCGGATTGCGTCCGTGGCTTCATCGCCTGCCCACATCCCCAGGAAGCGCCGTGCCGCGGGCACAGGACGCCTCTTTTCAAGGGGTTCCACCTCGGAGACGCGACGACCTGCGAATTCGTCGTAGTGGGACACGCTTTCGACCACACCCTCGCGGCCGAACACGTGCCGCGGATCTGTATCTTTCCCGGCGCAGGCCCCATAGATATCGGCGTGAACCTGTTTGGCGTCCTGCAAGGACAGCACCATCCAATACTCGGCCGGCACGTCGTCATCGGAGGTCTGGACTGCACAGCGGCCGAAAAGCACATGGTGATGCGGAGCGTTGTATAGCCACCGCACGGCTCCGGACGGGTCGCCTTCATATTGAGGCGGCTGAGGAGCTGCGGGTCGTTGCAAAGGCGAACGAGATTGCCGCTGCTGGAAATCAGGCAGCTTGCGGAACGTGTGCGGTACCAGCAGCACTCGGCGTGCCATCCCCCAGGGGGCGCCTGCCTGCACGGGGACGCTGATCAAGCAATGCTTGGCGAGATCGCATGTGGGGTTCTGGCGCACAACACCGCTTGAGGCTTTCCGTTGGGCCGGGCGGTACTGACGCTCTTGATCCTCGCCCTGGTCGCGCGCTGCGGCGTCGACGTAGATCTCCAGCGTCACATGCCCAGGCTTGTCCATAACGTTCCAGACCCAGGGCTCGTAGTGGCTGCCAGGCGGAACTGATGGATCGAACTCGGAGAAAACGTGTTGCGGGATGCCAGCGACGACGTCCATCGGACGCCCCTCTCCTACCCCCAACTGGGTGAACTGGCCATGATCAGCGGGTTCGCTATCCAGGGAAGAATGATCACCCCGGCTTAGCTCAGCGGCGTCAAACGACGAATAGTCTTCGGGAGGGGCGTCATAGTCGGGGCCGCTCGAACGCCCGCCGTCATGCGCGCCGGCGCGAGAGAACGAGAAGCCACTTGATTCACGGCGCTCACCGGGCAGCCCCAGCATCAGCTCCGGATCTTCGCCCTCGGGGATCTCGAAAAGGTTCGGATCATGGATGCCGACCAGGTCAGGATCGTCCATATGTGTGGACACTTTCGCCTCAACTGGCGGCCGGGGCGCTGCCGGCGTCGTTGCCACCAGTCGAGCGCTGGGACCCGGACTTGCCGCTCGTGGCGGGCGAGCCGGCGCACTGGCAGGCATGGGCTGGCGATTGGGGACTCGAGGCGCCAACCCGTCTGCAGGTTTTTTGCGAGCAGCTGGCGCCGAGGCAAAGGAGAACGCTGGCTTAGTGGAAGACATCTTCGCGTCACTACCTATTATTGATTGATCAATGGCTATACGTGAACGTCAAGCCACGTTTCGGTCTCGAGGACGATCGGCGTAATTGGTGGCCAGCTTGTCCCCCATCTCCAGCCCAGCTTCTTTCAGAGTGCGCTCAACCAATGCGCAGTTGCGCTCGGGCGCCGGACGGGAAGCCACCTTCACCATGATCGCGTCCTCACCCATAACCTTCAGGTCTACCTGCGCGCGCGACAGCTGCGTCATCAACATTGCGCGGTGCATGAAGGACTCGTGGCCATCAGGAACGATCGCGAAGGTCTTGAGATACTCCGAGCCCTGAGCGGCGTGGGTCGTGATCACATAGGACCAACCAATGTGATCGAGCTCTGCCGCCGGGAAGGACACACGACGATCATCATCCAAGCGCAGGATCAGCTCCCGCGGCTTCTTGGCCCCGTCTTCGTAGTGGTAACGCACGGCCTCGAGCGATCCCGTATCCCCATTGACGACGTAGGTCTTTGACGGATCATCTTCGGGAGGCAATGTCCCATCGTCACCATAGGGGCTGTATTCGTCATGCACGGGGGCGAAGGCGATGTCATCATCGTCTGACACCGGTCCATCCACCAGGGAGATCCACATGTTCTTGGTGACGATGATCCGGTCGTCGATGCGAAAGGCGGTCCCAGCCACCTTCTTGGTCTCAGCCAAATCAGGGTTCAGGGCGTCGCGGAGATACGAGTTCAGATAGGTGACGTTCCAGCCCGGCGTCTTGGTATTGCCCTTGCGAATCGGGCAGATCACCCCGACCCGGTCCAGACCGCCATACTTTTCAGCGGCTTCCTTAAGCTCCACGGCCAGGCCGGCGACAGCACCGTCCGTCGGCTCAGGCAGGCCAGCAAATTCAACCCCACCCTTTTCCTCGACCTCAGCCTGCAGCTCTCCCGTAGGCCAGTATCCGTCCGTCACCATCCCAACCAGCTCCAGAATCGCACCGTCGTTCCGATGCGTTTGGGTCAGGCGGTGATGATCGAAGCCCTCGACTTCCAAGATGCTCTTGAGAACGCGGCCCGGCTCGATAGAACCCAATTGGTTCTGGTCTCCCAGCAAAAGAAGGTGCGCGCGCGCCGGAACCGCGTCAAGGAATGCCGCCCCCAGCGGGCCGCCCAGCATGGATTGCTCATCCGCCACAGCCAGGTCGCAATCCAGAGGGTTGTCTGCATTGCGCTGGAACTGGCCAACAAATTCCAGAGTGCTGTGAAGCGTCTTGGCCACACCCCATTTGCGAATGCGATTGCTCAGCACCTTTGCTGCCTTGCCGACGGGGGCGCAGAACGTCGTGCGGGGGCGGTCTTGGTAGCCCAGGACCTCCATCATCACCTCGACGATTGCCGTCTTGCCGCAGCCGGGGCCGGCGGTAAGCGTGTGCAGGGAGCACGTTGACGTCAGAATTCCGCGAACAGCCCCTCGCTGAGAGTCATCCAGCTTGAAGTCGGGCTTCCCCTTGGACTCGCCAACCGCCCGGACCGCGCGGTCAATGGCGTCTTCGAGTTCTTGCCCTTCCAGGCTGCAAAGTGGGTCAACCACATCGGTCAGGCGCATAGACAAATGCGTGACCAACGTAGTCTCGGCCTTGCGAAGATAGGCTGGGTAGTAGCGGGTTGCGCCGAACGAACCGTCGAGAACGATGGGTTCCTCTTGCTCCAACGCGATCGCTACTGCTTGCTCCGGGTCCAACCCTCGGTCAATTCGGCGGATCGAATCGAAAAACGCTTGTTCGTGCAGCCACATGTGGCCACCGCTGTTGCACCCCTCGTCCAGGGCGTATGTGACGATCGCCGCGACGCGCTTCGGATCCCGGCTTTTGATACCGACCTCGCGCCCGATCAGGTCCGCCGTTTGGAAAGCGTAGCGCTCGACGGCTGTGATCGGCTTGTACGGGTTGTCGTCCAGCATGGCATTTGCCGTCGCGACCAGGTCGAGCCCTTGATTCTCGTTGCGTGCAATCTTCTCTTGCGCCTTCTGGATCAACCAGCTGCCAAGATCGCCCAACACCTTCTGCGCGATGCCCTTGCCGCCAAACCGGATCGACAGGGAATCCTTCACGCGGCGCGTGTGGCTGTCTTCATCGTCTCGCAGGGCCACCTCTTTGTCCGTGAACGGACGGAAGTCCACCATCGAAGGGCGGTAGATGAGATCGTCCTTCAACTGGGCGATAGTGCCATTCGCGCGGTGATGCTCGGCCATCTTCTTGGCGGTGGTGTAGCCGACATTGCGGTAGTTGCGCTGCATGTGCGCGATCAACGCGTCAACGCTCTCCATGTCCGGCGCGACTTGGACCACTTCGAACTGTTGACCGAACTTCTCGTGGTGGGATTGCTTCCCAGCAAATCGGTACCGCATGCCGGCCTGGCACCCACTCAACGCAGCCCCCTTGACGGAAACCTTGCGTCCCGACGAGTCGATGACCTTGCCAACGCCCCAGTCGTTGT